>JBOHDU010000235.1:0-13893 GCA_050700615.1 Nocardioidaceae bacterium | reverse complement strand
GTTCAACGGGATGGATCCCGAGGGCATCGTGTGGATGCGCGGCTTCCTGCGGGCGCTGGCGGCGGAGGGTCGTGCGGTCCTGATCTCCAGCCACTTGATGAGCGAGCTGCAGGACACCGCCGGCCATCTGATCGTGGTCGGACGGGGCAAGGTCATCGCCGACACCAGCGTGGACGACCTGCTGGCGGCCGCTTCCGGGGATCGCATCACGCTGCGCACCGCCGCACGGTCGGAAGCCATGACCGTGCTTGCGGACGCCGGGGCAACGGTGGCGGCCACCGAGCGCAACCGGCTCACGATCTCCGGGCTCGGCCCGGAACGGGTTGTTGCCCTGCTGGGCCAGAACGCCGTGCCATTCTCCGAAGTGTCAGCGCACCGCGCCACGCTCGAGGAGGCGTACATGGAGCTCACGCGTGAGGCGGTCGAGTTTCGCGCCGCCGAGGCTTCCGTAGCCGAGGAGCCGGGCTCATGACAACCACCATGGCACCGTACGAGTCCGAACATGCGATCGGACGGGACGGCTTCGGGCAGCTGCTGCACGCGGAGTGGACGAAGTTCCGGACCGTCCGGGGCTGGGTCATCGGAGCATTCCTCGCTGCACTTGTCATGGTCCTACTCGCCCTCCTGACTGCGTCCGCCTCCCACTCCGAGACCTGCATCCAAAACAACTGTCACGTGACTCACCACAGCCTGCTCCTGGGCCCGAGTGGTGAGCCGGTGAACGACGAGTTCTACTTCGTGCACAAACCCTTGTCCGGAAACGGCAGCATCACCGCGCGAATCACCTCCCTCACCGGCCTCTACTCGCCGATCGGGGCAGTCCGGGCAGTCCCCGGCCCCATCGGCGGCCACCAGACGGGGATGAGCCACGGCCTTCAGCCGTGGAGCAAGGCAGGAGTCATCGTCAAGGCGAGCACCACACAGGGCTCGGCTTACGCGGCGATGATGATGACCGGCAGTCATGGCGTGCGGATGCAGTACAACTACACCCACGACGCGGGAACGCCCACCGATACTCAGGGGATCGTCTCGGCGGCGTCACCCCGCTGGCTGCGTCTGACCCGCTCGGGCGACACCCTCACCGGCTACGAGTCGGCGGACGGCACGCACTGGACCAAGGTCGGCACAGCCCCCTTGCCCGGGCTGCCTGCCACGGCTCAGGCAGGGGTCTTTGCCGCCTCTCCCGACTACAACGTGACCGAACAGCACTTCGGTGGGTCGAGCGGGCAGGGCGGCCCGAGCCTGGCCACCGCCGTCTTCGACCACGTCGAGCTCTCCGGCAAGTCCTCGGGCGCTGCATGGAGCGGTGACGCCGTAGGAGCCGGCGGCGCCCACGGCTCCTTCATGGGTGCGGGGTTCCACCGGACCGGAGATGGTTTCCGGGTTACCGGCTCGGGCGACATCGCGCCAGCTGTTGGGGGCGACGCAGGCAGCGGCCAGGCCGTCGAGCGCACGCTCGTGGGCGCGTTCGCGGCGCTCATCGTGGTGATCGTGTTGGGGACCATGTTCGTCACCAGCGAGTACCGTCGCGGCTTGATCCGGACCACTCTCGCGGCCAGCCCGCGACGGGGTCGGGTTCTCGCGGCCAAGGCGATCGTCATCGGCGTCATCTCCTTCGCCGCGGGACTGGTCGCCGGTGTCATCGCTCTCCCTATCGGCGAGCACATCCTGCAAGCCAACGGCAACACGATCTACCCAGCGAGCACGCTGACCGAGCTGCGGCTGATCGTCGGTACGGCGGCGCTGCTCGCCGTCGTCTCGGTTCTCGCTCTGGCCGTGGGAACGATACTGCGTCGCAGCGCAGGAGCCGTCACCCTCGTCATCGCGGGAATCGTGCTGCCCTACATCCTGGCGACCGCCATGGTCTTGCCCACCGCCGCGTCGGAGTGGCTGCTGAGGCTTACACCGGCCGCCGGCTTCGCCATCCAGCAGAGCCTGACCCAGTACCCACAGGTGACCGCTTCCTACACCCCGTCCACCGGCTTCTACCCCCTGGCGCCATGGGCCGGATTCGCCGTGCTGTGCGGCTACACTGCGGTCGCCTTCGCGGTCGCGATCATCGTGATCCGGCGCCGTGACGCATGAGACGGACCTTGCACGCGGAGTGGACGAAGTTGCGCACCACGCCCGGACCTGGCTGGCTGCTGGTCGGGGTCATCGCGCTGACGGTTGGCCTCAGCGCTGTCGCCACCGCTGCCGTCGGCTTTCCGCCCGGCAGCCCGCCCACCGACACGACCAAGCTGGCGCTCACCGGCGTCTACCTCGGCCAAGCCCTCGTCGCCATCCTGGCGGTGCTGGTGGTCAGCGGCGAGTACAGCACCGGCATGATCCGGACCAGCTTCACCGCGATGCCTCGCCGACTCAGCGTTCTGGCCGCCAAGGCGGTCATCGTCACCGGCGCCGTGTTGACAGCGGGATCCGTCGCCGCGATCGGATCCCTCATGACCGGTCGGGTCATCCTGCCGGGAAACGGCTTCACCGCAGCGCACGGCTACCCGCTCCTGTCGCTTACCGACACGGCCACGCTGCGCGCTACCTTCGGCTCGGTGCTGTACCTCGGGCTGGTCGCGCTGCTCAGCCTGGGCCTGGCGGCCGCCGTACGGGACTCCGCCACCGCGATCGGCGTCTCGCTCGGTCTGCTCTACCTGTTCCCGATCGTCGCCTCCGTGGTCGACCCGCAATGGCAGCGTCGGCTGGACCAGGTGGCACCGATGACGTCCGGTCTCTACATCCAGGCCACCACTCGACTGCACAGCCTGCCGCTCAGCCCCTGGGAGGGCCTTGGCGTGCTCGCCGCGTGGGCGGCCGCGGCGCTCGTCCTCGGCGGGCTCGTCGTCACCCTCCGCGACGCCTGACGTCGGCCGGAACGCGCCGTGTCCTTGGGCTGCCGTTATCGTCCACGACGGGCCAGTGACCCCGAGCGCGACTCAGGGCTGGGCGTGAGCGTCGAGCCACTGACGTGCACGGTGTGCCGACGCTCGTGACAGCCAAGCATCCTGGACGATCTCAGCAAGCTCTTGTTGGCTGAGCTCCCCGATGCGGCTCGCTCGCAGGAGCACGGAGGGGTGCCCGTCGAAGTGCGCGGTGGTGAAGAACGGCGACGTCTCGTCCTGCACCAAGGCTTCCTTGTCGGCCTCGCCGGCAACCCAGAACACGATGACATCGGTGAACCGCTCCCTCGTCTCGGGATCGAACGCGTCAGGTCGCGGGGTGCGGAAGAAGATGAACGACTTGCGCCCGACTTGATACACCGGGTTGCCTGCCGTCCCCTTCTCGACCGTCACGTGTGGCATGCCCAGCGCCAACTCGTGCACGTCCTCCACCCGCGCTGCCCGGCTCCTCGCCACCCCAGCAGACTAACGGTCACGACCGCACATTCGTCGGGGCTGCCGGGCCTACTCCGGTCTGTTGCGCATGTCCAGGGGTAGGACGCCGGCTTACGTTGGGTGAAGGGGTGCCCACCGTCGTCTCACGGTGCGTCGAGCTTCGCCTCTGACAACGTGGGTTGGAACAGCTCGACCGGATTGCCGGACGGGTCGTCCACGATGATCTGTCGACCTCCCACGCCCTCGACGATATCGTTGCGAAACCGTGCGCCGTGCTCTCGCAGATCCGCGACGGCGGCATCGAGGTCGGTGACCTCGATGCTGAACCTGTTCCAGCCGCCGGGGTGTTGCATCGTGCCGTCAGGCATCGCAACGCCACCGCCGGACTGGCCGCCGGCCGGCACGGGCTTGACAAGCACGAGTCGTAGGTCGCCGCGAACGAGCATGGCGAAGAGGTCGTTCGGGTGCATCTGCACGTCGAACCCGAGCCGTCCGGTGTAGAAGCCGATCGCGACGTCGATGTCGTCGACGATGTAGCGCACGCTCACGGTGCTCATGGTCGGGTGCCTCCTCACATCCGGAGTCCGAACCGAACTTACTGGCGCGCGGCGCGCGCTCTACGGCACGACTATCCGTTCGCGTGCATTCTTCAGGAGAACGCCACCGGTGTCACGAGCCCCGCGCAGTCAAACACGACCTATGTCTGGGTCGGCCCCCCAACCAGTCGCGAGACTCGCGCGATCCCGCCGCCGGCTAACGGGCTTCGGGGTCGGTGTCCTTGCCGACGGCGGGCTGCTGGTCGTCGTTGAGGGACTTCACCTCGGTCTTGAAGATGCGCAGCGCTCGGCCGACGTTGCGGGCCGTGTCGGGCAGTCGTTTGGCACCGAACAACACGACAAAGGCGAGCAGCACGAGGACCAGATGCCACGGTTCCAGACCGTTTCGTAACATGATGACTTCCTCGTCTGCTGGTGGCTCGCCGGCCGGTCTGGTCCGTTGCTGTTGAGCGCACGAGCCGCCGGTGCTCCGATGTCCCGATTGGTGACCCCAGCGTACCCGCGCGTCCCGGTTCTGCAGTGCTCGCGGGTGACCGCACACCCGAGGGGCTCGCGCAACGACTCACAACCTCAGCCCGGATCCACCGATATCCGGCGTCGTGAGCGCTACCGGGTGGGTGTGATCGCAACGCGATTCTGGCGGAGGGCTGGGCGAGCCGACCAAGGCCGGGCGAGCAGGTTTTAGCTCGCCGGTCTCCCGGTCGGGTGGGTCGGAGTCACCGGATGCGTGGGATGCGTCGGAGGCGTCGGAGTCACCGGGCGCGTCGGGTGCCTCGGAGTCACCGGGTGCGTCGGGCGCGCCGGATGCGTCGGTGTCACCGGGTGCGTCGGAGTCACCGGGTGCGTCGGATGCAGCGGGTGCGTCGGAGTCACCGGGTGCGTTGGGTGGGCCATGGGCGAGCCGATGAGCGTCATGCAGTACGAGTTGACGTTGGCAACGCCCCCAGCCGCGTTGGTCAGCGCAGTGAACGCAGGATTGGTCAAGCCGTTGTGGCTAGCGCCTGCCTGGTATGCCCGGCAGAGGCCGGTCAGGGACGGGCTTGGGACGGAGAGCGGCGGGGCCGTCTTCGTCGCGTTGGTCGTCGAACCGGCGGGGCTGCTCGACGCGGTCGGGCGGGTGAGGCCGGGATTCGTGCTGCTCGGCGCGGCGGGTGCGTGGTTCGAGCGGTTGTCGTGACCTGTGAACGGCACGTGCAGCGCGCCTTGCGATGCGGCGAGGGCAACCCCGCCGCTGGCGACAAGGGCGCCCGCGAAACCGACTGCGATGACCGGTGCGGTGACGACCTTGCGAATCAGTCGGGACATAACAGGGGCTCTTTCTGCAGCTGGGACAGGGGTGAGAAGAGCCGCTGACCGGAACTGTGCCATCGCCAGATCCTCGCCCGACAGCTCTTGGTCGGTGCGCGGTGCCCGGGCGGCCGCGAGCACCCTGCTCACGTCGTCGCCTCGGACCGGGCTCGGATGGTCGAGCATCCTCGCTGCCGATCGGCGGGTAAGTCGTGGTCGGTGCATACTCATCTCACCTTGTCAGCGTCGAGGAGCACAGGAATGTCACTCCCTGGCGAAGAAACCGTCTCCGCGAGGGACCGCAGGCCGCGGTACGCCGCCGTGCGGACGGCCCCCGGCGTCTTCCCCAGCACCTTGGCCGTCGTCTTGACGTCGAGCCCGACAACCGCGCGCAGCATCACCGCCTCGGCCTGGTCCTGGGGCAGGCTCGCGATGATCCGAAGGGCTGTCTCGGTCGACAGCAGCGTGAACGCGTCGGACTCGGTGTCGTTCGGCCCCGGGTGCTCCCACAGCTCGTCGAGGGGTACGTCGACCACCGGTCGCCGCTGCCTGCTGCGCAACATGTCGAGTGCTCGGTGGCGACCGATCGTGCTCATCCAGGCGCGAAACCCGTCCGCCGAACCCGAGAAGCGATGCAGGTCGCGAAACGCCTGCGCCCAGGTCTCGGCGGCGACGTCCTCTGCCTCGAGGGCCCCGACCAGGACCGTCAGGTAGCGCAGCAGACCGGGTTGCGTCGCGCGATAGACCACGCGGAACGCATCCTCGTCGCCACGCAGCATCCGTTGGACGCAACTGTCCAAGTCGTCGTCTGTCATCGCCCAAGCACTCTACGGCCTGGACGGCCTCTGCATTCCGACAACCTTGAAGCCATGCGTCGCATCACCGATCTGGTCCTGGGCCACGAGCTCGTCGTCGTCACGTTCTGGCTGCTCGTCAGTGTCGTGGGCTTCGCGACGCCCGACCGAGCTAGCCCCAGCACCGTTACGACGCCCGGCCGGCGGCCTAGAACGCACCTGGCCCATCGGGAGTGCCTAGCCCGGTCGGCCCGTCGTAGCCCGGAAGGGCCGTGCAGAGGTACGTTCCCTGGCATTGCCCGTTGCTCCCGCCGACCACGTCGTAAAGGCCGTCGGCGTGGGCGTAGAGGCTGGAGGCGTAGCGGGTTTTGCCGGTCGAGTTCATCGCGTAGACACTGGAGACCAATGGCGCGGACAGGCTGGTACCACCAACCTGAAGCCAACCGTCGTATCCGAAGGTGTCGTAGACGGCGAGACCGGTTTCTGGGTCGGCCACGGCCGACACGTCGGCGACGGTGCGCATGCTGCAGAGCGTGTCCCGCTGCCAGCCCGGCTTGTGGATGTACGCGGAGCAGCCGCTGGTCGCCCCGTCCCAGGCGGTCTCCTGCCAGCCACGTGGGTTGTTGGCAGGAGTGAGCGAGGTGCCGCCGACAGCGACGGCGTACTTCGAGGCGGCGGGGTAGCTGACACCGCCTATCAGGATTGCACCATTGCCGTATCCGTAGTCTCCGCTGGCCACGACGAAGGGCACGCGGAGGTCCTTGTAGTACCGCTCCAAGGTCTGCTCGCCGGAAAATTCACCGCGGCTGCCGTAGCTGTTGGAGATGACGTCTGCTCCCATCGCTGCCGCTGTTCGCACCGCCGGAATCAGGTCGGCCAGTGACGAGCTGTCGGCCTCGACGAGCAGGATGTTGCAGGACGGGCAGGCGGCGGACACCGCCTCGAGATCGAGTGAGATCTCAAGTCCCCAGCCGGGGTCTGGTGAGGGCAGGCTGGTCGTGTCGCCGCGCTGGCTGACCTTGCGGAAGCAGCCGTTGTCGGTAGTGCATGCCGGTAAGCCGTAGTAGGCCCGATAGGAAGCCAGGTCGGCCTCGGCGTTGGGGTCGTCGTAGGCATCGACGATGGCGACGGTTCGTCCGGCCCCGGCCGTCGGCGAAAGGTTGTACGCCGACTGGATATCGGCAGGACCGTAACCGGAGGGGCTGCTCGTGGACGTACCGGCAGCGGTGTCCACCACAGCCATGCATTGCGTGTAGGGCGGTGCGCTTGCCGTGCTGCAGGCACGCTGGTTCACCTGCCCAGGCTGACCCGGAAGCTGGGCAGGCGCTGTGACAGCCAGCGGGTAGGCCCGGGTGATGGTCTGGTCTATCGAGCTCCCCGCACTGTCGGTGGCCTGGATGCGCAGCGACGCGAATCCGTTCGTCTGATCCAGTGCCGGCTGTTCGTAGCTCAGTCTGAAGACGCCCCCGCCGATGCTGCTTGCCGGGACGTTGCTCCACGTTTGCCCGTCGTCGTAGGAAACCTGCGCCGAGAAGTCGCTGATCGGTGTGGCTGCCGCACCACGTTGATGGTCGACGGTGACATCGACGGTTGCTGGCCCACCCGCTGCGACGACGTCATCTGGACCCGCCGAGGTGCTGTAGTGGGTGAACAACAGTGGCTCGAAGCTGCAGCCGCTGCTTCCGCCTCCGCCGCTGGCGTTCTGAAGTCCACGACCACCCCCACCGCCACCCTTGCCACCACAGGTCCATCCCGGGGGAAGCTGGTCTGGAGCGCGCTCCTGCGATGGGAAGGTCCACGCCGTGTGGGTCTGGGTGGAGGTTGGCCACCATGGCGCGTTGCGGGTCACGTCGTACACCAGCTTGTAGGTCGCGGGGTCCTTGCTCAGCGGGAAGGTGGCGCTGCCGTATGCCGACTGGCCGACCTCGACGCCATCCTGGTAGAGAGTCAGGCTCTCGGTGCCAGTCGAATCGGCCGTCTGAAAGTTCCCCGAGTCGTCGGTGAACGGGAAAAGCTGAACGTTCAGCGTGTCTCCACTGCGACACAGTGGACAGCTCTGCCCAAGCTGGGGCTCCTGCTCGACTCCCGGAACCATGGGTTGCGCCATCCAGCCTGTGGAGACCTGCTGCCCGCCGGTGTAGGTGACCGGATAGCTTTGCGTAAAGCCACCGAAGGACTGCTCGTCCGCGGCAACCTCCTGCAACCAGTAGAGGTCGGGTAACGCAGTGACGTACTCCGTGCGGTGCATCGGAGCCACCAGCTCGTTGCTGGCTCCAACGCTCATCGCCTGCCAGGAGCTGAATCCAACCCGACCCTCGTACTCGGCTCGGCCGGGAACAGGGCTGTGGTAGGTGGCATCGACGGTCGCGAGCTGGCCGCTCGTCACTACCTCACTCAGGTCGGCAGGGATCGTGCCGGCGTACGGGAACTCAAGGTCGTAGACGTAGTCGCTCAAGCCACCGGAGGAGTCACCAAGCCGGAAATACGGGTAGAAGAACAACTGCCCGACGTGCACCGGTTGGGTGGGTGTGGCATACAGCGGTGTCGGCCCGAAGGTCGTGAACGACCAAGAGAAGCTGGGACCGTTCTGTGAGTTTCGCTGGTAGTTCACCACCTCCTGCACAGCCTGAGTAGGACGCGGAGTGGAGACGCTGATCCGGTTCCCTTTCCGGGCCTCCAGCACGACGGTCATGTTGTGGGTGACGTCAACTTCAGGCGAGACGGCAAAGGTGAAATCGAGGCTGTGGTCGGGATACGCGGTCGAGATGAACGACGCGACGCTGTAGTGGCCCGCAGGGACGCTGAATGCGAACTCGCCCTTGTAGTAAGACTGGCCAGCCAAGAAGAGGTTCGTGTCATCGACGTTGGAGACGATTCCGGTGTCGCCGGTGGCACGGTGACCCAGACGGTCGTAAGCCTTCACCGTGAGCGTGTAGAGCTTGCCCGGCGGCTGTGACTGTGGTGACGATCCGGCGAGTGCGATGCGGGAGATTCCCTCAAAGGCCTGCTGGGGACTGCCACCGTTCTTGAGTGCATGCCAGTCCGAGGCGAGCGCATGCCCGAACGCCGCCGGACTCGCGAAGGTGTACGTACCAGCGCCCTTCTTGGCCATACCGGGTGGGAGTCGGTGCGAGCCCCCCGCGGTGAAGTCCACAGTGACCGTCGGCTGACTGCTGCTCGACGACGGCTGCAACGAACTGACGTCGAACAAGCTCAGGTCCAGCGGTCGTCCGATGAACCCGGCGGCGTCGTTGGGGAGGACGTAAAGATGCGAGCCGCTCGACAGAACCTGGATCGACGTGGCACCCCCCGGAGAACTAGCCAGGCTTACCACCGGCCTGCCGTCCGGTGTGGTGCTGACGTGGACCCGATCGCCGGTCACCAGCGTGTAGGTCGCAGAGGTCGCCGACGTCGCCGAGTCGCCCGACGCGGTGAGGTCTGCAACGGCGCTCGTGAGGGTCATGGGCGTGAGCATGAACGCGACAAGCGCCGCAACTGCCGGGAACATCAGAGCCTTAGGTCGCATCGGTGCTGCCTCTCGAGGTCCAACGCATCTGGGAGTACCACTATGCGTGGTTACACAACCTAGGATCCTGTCGAGGATCCCGTCAACCCCCCGCGCCAGCGGGACGAGACAGATTGACACAACGGTGTCGGGCACCTACGTTCACGGCGTGACGGACGTGTTGGCGGTGGAGCGATTGGTGCGGCTGGGCCTGACACAGTACGAGGCCCGAGCGTACGTGGCCATGGTTCGCCGCGATGGCTCGACCGCCGCGGAGGTGGCCCGGCTCGCGGGTGTGCCTCGGCCCCGGATCTACGACGTCATCGACAGCCTCATCGGGAAGGGCCTCGTCACCGACCGGCCGGGACGCACGACAAGTTTCGTTCCGAAGTCCCCGGCAGAGACAGTCGACCTGCTGGTACGAATCCATCGTGGCCGCCTCGAGGCTCTCGAGCTCGAGGCAGCCGCCGTACGCGACGAGCTCGAGCCAGCCTTCTTGGAGGGGGCGTTGCAGACCGACCCTCTCGACTACATCGAACTCATCCGCTCGAGCGAACAGGTCGGCAAGCGCTTCAACGAGCTTCAACAGGGAGTTCGCAAGGAGATGTTGGTCTTCGCCAAGATGCCGGCTGCGGTCAGCATCGCAGAGAACGACGCGGGCCTCGGCGTAGCAAGGGACCACGTGCTGCGGACCGTCTACGAGATGTCCTTCCTCGAGGACCCTGGTAACCGTGCAGGCGTGAAGCACTTCATCAACGCAGGCGAGCGCGCGAGGTTCGTGGAGCAGGTGCCGATGAAGCTCGGCATCATCGACGAGCGGATCGTCATGATGGCGATGTCGGATCCGGTCGCAGGTCTCAGCGAGCTCACGACGCTGGTGATCGAGAACGTCCAGCTGGCCAAGTGCCTGAAGATCGTCTTTGAGCAGGTGTGGAGTTCCGGAACGAGCTTCACGGCCGCTTGCAGGCGGCAGGGCGTACCCCGCCCGCGGTGACCGCCGAATGCTTGGATCGAGCCGACGATCCGCTGGCGCACCTTGGGGTGCTGCTAAGCGGAGAGAGGTGGATCCGGCCTAGGCACGCTGCCCCGTCCTCGCTGGTCGGGCTGGAATCGTGTCCGCCCCCGCGTCCGCGGTGGCAGACATCCGCCGCCCGCATCGCGCGAACGCGTCGCGCAGCTCGGCCGGCTCCTCGACGATCATCTCGAACGGGTGGTCACTGATCCGCAGCACGAAGTAGTCGAGGTTGCTCGTCGACGACCGCACCCGGGTCGTGTCAGGGTCGACGGCCTCGCATACGCCGAGGAAACGCGGGAACCATGGCTCGACCTCGACAAGAGGTGCCTGCAGGAGCAGCGACACCGGCCACTCTGGTCGGGCCAGCGCCAGTGATCGCTCGACGGCCATCGCAACATCGAGACCCTCGGGCATCCGGAAGCCGACATCGAGAAGGTCGACCCGGTCGATCCGGTCGATCCGGAACGTACGACGGGCCTGCCGGAGGTGGCACCAGCCGTGGACGTAGCACCAGCCACGCACCACGGCCATGCCGTAAGGATTGACGTCGCGAACGGTCGTCGTTCCGTCGGCCGAGCGGTGACGCAGTCGACAACACCGCCTTTCGACGACGCCCGTGGCCAAGGTCGCCAGCAGTCCAGACTCGGGGATACCGCCTGCCAACCAGCCCTCGGTGGGTGGGGCGACCGCCGTGAGGACGTCGCCGACCCGGTCGGACACTCCACGTGGCAGCACCCGCACCAGCTTGGCCAGCGCGGTATCGGCGGATCGGGTCGCCTCGGGCCGGGAGCCGCGTACGACCGCGAGTGCCAGGGTGATCGCCACCGCTTCCTCGGTAGTGAGCATCAGCGGCGGCATCCGGAAGCCGGGCCGCAGCCGGTGGCCGCCGTACCTGCCTCGCCCGGCTTCGACCGGTATGCCGAGGTCTTGCAGCTCGGCGACGTACCGGCGGACGGTCCGTTCGCTGACACCCAGCTCCTCCGCGAGCCGGGGGGCGGTGAGCCCCGGGTGCTCCTGGACGCGCTCGAGAAGGGTGAGCACGCGTCCCGCGGGACTACCGCTCATTGGTCTTCCATCCGGTCGGAAAGTGTCCGGTTAAGCCTCTAGCCTAAGCCCCATGGACACAACGGACAGCAAGCAACGCACCAGCGCCCTCCTCGTCATCGATATGCAGGGCTCCAGCGCCGGAGAAGGCTGGCAGCGCGACGAGGTGCTCGACCGGATCCGCACGCTCATTGACCGGGCGAAGGCGACCGGTGCGCCCGTGCTCTGGATCCAGCACGAGGAAGGCGACGCGTTCGCCCCCGGATCCAAGGGCTGGCAGATCCTCGAGAAGGTACGACCCGCTGAGGGCGACACCGTCATCGCCAAGCACTACCTCGACTCGTTCGCGGATACGACGCTGCGCAAGGAGCTCGATGCTCTCGGCGTGGGCCACCTGGTGATCTGCGGAGCCGCGACCGACGCATGCATCCGCACCACGACTGCACGGGCACTCGTGGAGGGATACGACACCACCCTGGTCGGCGACGCTCACACCACCGATGAGGGGCCGTGGGACCTCCCGCTGCCCGATGGGCGGACCGTTCCGGTGGGAGCCGAAGCCATGGTGGCCTACACGAATTTCTTCGTCGCCGACACCACCTACCCCGGCATCACCACGGCCGTTGTCAACCACGACGAGGTGGAGTTCGTGGTCTGACCGCGCCGAGTCCGACGCCCCCGGCAGGCGTGCGAGACTCGGGGCCATGACCGACATGCTCTCCCTGCCCGAGGCCCAGGCACTGTTCCACCCACAACCCGGCTGGCTCAACACCGCCAACTACGGCCTCCCCCCGGACCCGGCCTGGGCAGCCCTGCAGCAAGCCCTGAGCGACTGGCGGGCCGGCGCCACGTCATGGGAGGCGTGGGACGCGACGACCGGTCAAGCCCGTGCATGCTTTGCTCGCCTGGTCGGCGCCACGGCAGCGGACGTGGCAGTTGGTGCCGTGTCGTCGCAGTTCGTCGGCCTGATCGCGGCCAGCCTGCCCGATGGGTCGCACGTGCTCGCTCCCGAGATCGAGTTCGGCTCGAACCTCTTCCCGTACCAGATGCACGGCCACCGCGGAGTCACCGTCGACACCGTGCCTGCCGATGAGCTCGTCGACCACATCGACGAGAGCATCGATCTGGTCTCGGTCAGCGTGGTGCAGTCGAGCAACGGCACGGTCACCGACCTCGAGGCCGTCTCCGCCAAGGCGCGCGGGGCCGGAGCGCTGCTCGCGGTCGACGCGACGCAGGCGGTGGGGTGGTTGCCGGTCGACGTACGCCTGGTCGACGCGATGGTCTGCTCCGGATACAAGTGGCTGTGCTCACCGCGAGGCACGGCGTACTGCTACCTCTCCCCCGTGCTGCGCGACCGGGTTCTCCCGGAGGCAGCCGGCTGGTACTCCGGCGAGAACGTCGAGGCCAGCTTCTACGGTCCGAGCCTGACCCTCGCTCACGACGCCCGTCGGTTCGACCTCTCACCGGCCTGGCACTGTTGGGTGGGTGCAGCTTCTGCACTCGAGCTCATTGAGCGGGTAGGCGTGGCCGCGATCCACCGCTACGACGTTGCTTTGGCGAACAGGTTCCGTGCGGGCCTGGACCTGCCACCCGCGGATAGCGCCATCGTCTGTGTCGGCGCCCCCGAGGCCGGTGACCGGCTCGCCCGCGCCGGCATTCGAGCGTCAACCCGCGCCGGCCAGCACCGGCTCTCGTTCCACCTCTACAACACCGACGCCGACGTCGACGCCGCGCTCACAGCACTCCACACTCGCTGAGATCGGGCTCGGGCTGAGCCCCAGGCACCGGTTCGAACGGTGTTGGTCGGCCCGGATCCGGGGCTAGGGCTCGAGGGAGCTTGGGTCGGCTGGGACGTCGACGGCGTGTTCTCGCAGCGCGGCGACAGGCACGACCTGAAGTACCGCCTCGTTGGTGGCGGCCAGCACGACCGGCGCCGCTACGCCATCGGCGTATGCCCGTGCCCAGTTCGCAGCGGTCACGCACCAGCGATCGCCGGGCATGAGCCCGGGGAACCCGTACCGCGGGTTCGGTGTCGAGAGATCGTTGCCGATCCGGCGTTGGTGGTCCAGGAACTCGGCCGTCATTACGGCACAGATGGTGTGGCTCCCGAGATCCTCCGGGCCTGTCTTGCAGCAGCCATCGCGATAGAACCCGGTCAGGGGATCCGTGCCACAAGGCTCCAGCTCATCACCAAGGACGTTGCGATCTGTCACCCGTCCAGCATCGCAAACGCCGACCTCGTTCGCGTCGGCCGGCACCCCCTGCTCGCACGTCGCGGCGCCGCACCGGTCCTCATCGGCCGAGCGGCACTCATCGTCGCTGCCAGCGCAGCCCGTCGACGACGCGGCCATCGGCTAGCTCGTCC
>JBOHDU010000234.1:0-7049 GCA_050700615.1 Nocardioidaceae bacterium | reverse complement strand
ATGTCACCGATCGACCACCGATCCGGAGGTGGCTTCTCGGCTTGCCCGAGCTGCTCCGACGCCGGCCCGCCGGCACCCCCCTCGGCGGCTGCGCCGGCCGGTTCGTTGACCGGAGTCAGGTCGGGTTCGCGTCCCGTTCGGCCGGCGTCAGTCATCGCCGCCTCCCTCGCTCACAGATACCGATTCGCCCGAGGTGACCGGGACGCCCTCGCCGACGGGCTCCCCCGCCGGCTCCGCGCCCGCCATCAGCAGCCCGATGTCCTCGCGCGCGATGTCGGGCGAGACGATGCCGACGATGCGGCCACCGAACATCACCGCGATGCGGTCGGACAGCCCGAAGATCTCCTCGAGCTCCGTCGACACGATCAGCACCGCAGTCCCCTGGTCACGGGCCGCGATGATGCGCTTGTGGATGAACTCGATGGACCCGACGTCGAGCCCACGGGTCGGCTGGGAGGCGATGAGCGCCTTGAGCGGCCGGGACATCTCGCGGGCGACGACCACCTTCTGCTGGTTACCGCCCGACAGCGACGAGACCGGGGTCTCCATGCCCTCGGTGCGGACGTCGAACTCGGCGATCCGGTTGGCGGCGTTCTCGGCGATCGCATCGAGCTTGAGGATCCCCGATTGCGAGAACCCGGCACTCCGGTACTGGTCGAGGACGAGGTTCTCGCGCACGGAGAACCCGCCCACGAACCCGTCGTGGGTGCGGTCCTCCGGCACGTAGCCGATGCCTGCCTTCAGACTCTGCCGGGTGCCATGGCGGGTGATGTCGCGGCCGTCGAGACGCACTACGCCGGCCGCCGGCTCGACCAAGCCGAGCATCGACTTGATCAGCTCGGTCTGCCCGTTGCCCTGCACGCCGGCGATCCCGAGTATCTCCCCAGCCCGCACGTCGAAGGAGACGTCGTCGACAACCGTCACGCCCCGCGCGTCGATCACGGTCAGGTCTTGGACCGACAGCACGACGCCACCCGGCTCTGCGGGCGGCTTGTCGACGACGAGGCTGACCTCGCGGCCGACCATCAGCTCGGCGAGCTGAGCCTCGGACGCCGTCGGCGGAGCGGTGCCGGCGACCTTCCCGCGCCTGATCACCGTGATCGTGTCGCCGATGGCCTTGACCTCGCGCAGCTTGTGGGTGATGAACACGATCGAGGTGCCGGCGTCTCTCAGCGCCCGCATGATGTCCATCAGCTCGTCAGTCTCTTGGGGCGTCAGCACCGCTGTCGGCTCGTCGAGGATGAGCAGCTTGGCTTCGTTGGCGACCGCCTTGATGATCTCGACTCGCTGCTGGACGCCCACGGGTAGGTCTTCGACCAGCGCATCGGGGTCGACCGACAGCTTGTACCGCTTCGACAGGTCACGCACCATGTCGGCCGCTTCGCGCCGGTTCAGGACCCCGAGCGAGCGGGTCTTCTCGCGGCCGAGCATGACGTTCTCGGCGACCGTGAACACCGGCACCAGCATGAAGTGCTGGTGGACCATCCCCAGGCCTGCCTCGATAGCGTCGCCTGGGGATGCAAAGCTCATCACCGTGCCGTCGAGGCGGATCTCCCCGTCATCAGGCCTCAGCAGGCCGTAGAGCATGTTCATCAACGTGGTCTTGCCGGCGCCGTTCTCGCCGAGCAGGCAGTGGATCTGCCCGGGCTCGACCGTCAGGTCGATGTGGTCGTTGGCGACGAACGACCCGAACCGCTTGGTAAGCCCGCGGAGTTCAAGTTGCATGGAGGGTCGGCCTCCCTTCAGACCGTGGCGCCGGACACGAGTCTTCCGACATCACGGTACGACGCCGATCAGCGGGCGGCGGCACGCACTGCTCGCACCCCGCCCACCGACCGGCGGCTGACCGGCCGTTACTTCGGCAGCGACGGCGAGGCGACCTTGATCTTTCCACTGAGCAGATCTTTCTTGACCTGGTCAATCTGGGACTTGAGCGCGCTCGGGATCTTGCTGTTGAACTGGTGGTAGGGCGCGAACCCGACACCGTTGTTCTGCAGCGTGCCGATGAACAGGGCGTTGCTGAACTTCTTCTCGAGAGCGGAGTGGATGGCGTCCTTCACCGAGACCGCGAGGCCCTTCTCGGCCGAGCTCAGCAGCACGCCGCAGTATTGCGCCGCGCTGATGCAACCATCGGTATCGACCCAGATCGCGGTGACCTTGCCGTTGGAGTTCTGCGCCGCTTGGAGCGCGCCGAGGCCGTCACCGCCGGCGACCGGGAAGATCACGTCGGCGCCCTGCTGGATCATGTTCTGCGCGGTGGTCTGGCCCTTGACCTTCGTCGTGAAGTCGTTGGTGAAGGTGCCGTTCTGGGTCTTCTCGTTCCAGCCGATCACCTGGACCGTCTTGTGGTTCTGCTGGTTGTAGTACTTCACCCCGTCGTAGAAGCCATCCATGTAGATCGTCACCGTGGAGAGCTTCTGGCCGCCGAACGTGCCGACCACGCCGCTCTTGCTCATCCCGGCCGCCAGGTAGCCGGCCATGAAGGCGGGCTGGGCAGTGTTGAAGACGAGGCCCTTGAGGTTCTTGGGCGGCTTGGTGTAGCTGTAGTCGACGATCGCGAAGTCGATCTTGGGGTTGGCCTTGGCGGCCTTCAAGGTGGCGTCGCCGAGGTCGAAGCCGACCGTGATGATCATGTTGCAGTGCGCGCTGATCATCGCGTTGATGTTGCTCGTGTACTGGCTCGGGGACGTGGACTGGATCTTCGCCATCGAGATGCCGTAGCTGCTCACCGCGTCGGTGAGCCCCTGGAGCGAGGTCTCGTTGAACGACTTGTCGTTGAAGCCACCCGTGTCAGAGACCATGCACCCCTTGAAGCTCGAGTTGTGCGCCATCGGCGAGGTGGTCGTCGTGGTGGTGGGTGACGAGCCTCCGGCCGATGGGGTGGTCGACGAGGTCGAGGAAGGTTTGCTCCCACACGCCGAAAGTCCGAGTACGACAACACCTGCTAGCGCCACCGCTTTTGCCGTCTTGTTCACGGCGCCTCCTCTATGCCTGCACAAGAAATCGAGGCGAAGATGCCCCTCGCCCCTTGGGGCCAGACTTTAGTGCCTCCGACGCACGCCTGATGAGCAATCCCGGGGTGAGGATCGCGTCGATATCCGTTTGTGACCTAATCGTCGAACCCTGCCAAGGCAACCCCGCTGAAAAGCCGCACACCCACCAACAGCGCAGCCTCGTCTATGTCAAATGTGCCCCTATGCAGGTCGCCGGGGTCAGCAACTTGTGGACCTCGGACTCCGAGCCGGGCGAGCGAGGAGTCGATCCGCGCGGCGATCCAGGCGAAGTCCTCGCCGCCAAGGCTCTGGTCGGTGCTGACGACATTGCGCGGGCCGATCACGCGAGCGGCGGCCGCCCTGAACAGCTCGGTGGTGACCTCGCCGTTGACGCACGGCGGCACGCTTGTCTGCATGTCGACCTCGACGTCGACGCGGTACGGCGCGGCGATCGCGCGAACCACGTCGGGCACGATCTGGTGGGCCGACTCCCACACGGCGGCGTCGAGACAGCGCAGGGTGCCTTCGGCGAAGCCGCTTTGGGGGATGGCGTTCGGTGCGGTGCCGGCGTGGATCTGCCCCCAGACGACGCTGAGGCCGGCGCGTGGGTCGCAGCGCCTCGACAGCACCGCCGGCAGCTGGGTGGTCACCGCCCCGAGTGCATAGACAAGGTCCGAGGAGAGGTGCGGCCGCGCCGTGTGCCCGCCCGGGCCGGTCATCGAGACCCGGATCTGGTCGGCCCCCGCCGTGATCGGGCCGGTTCGCATCCCTACCTTCCCGACCTCCACCTTGGGATCACAGTGCAGCGCGAACACGTGTCGCAGGCCGTCGAGGGCATGGTCGGCGATCACGTCGAGCGCTCCGCCCGGCGTGATCTCCTCGGCGGGCTGGAAGATCAGCCGGGCGGAGACCTCGAGGTGCCCGAGGCGAGCCATCTCGCGCAGCACCAGCGCAGTGCCAAGCGCGATGGTCGTGTGGGCGTCGTGACCGCAGGCGTGGCACACGCCCGGGACCACCGAGTGGTAGGGAGTGTGGGTCAGATCGGCAACAGGCAGCGCGTCGATGTCGCCTCGAAAGCCGATGGTCGCAGGCTCGCCCGAGGAACCGAGCACGTCACACACGACCCCGGTTCCGGAGCTGAGCACACGGGGCTCAAGGCCCGCCGCGGTGAGCCGCTCGACGACCGCTGCGGTGGTCTTGTATTCGCGGTGACCCAGCTCGGGGAACTGGTGCCGAGAGCGCCTGAACTCGACCAGCTCGGGCTCGAGACTCTTGGTCAGGCGGTCCAGTTCGTCGATAACGGCGGCGTCCAGCACCGGCCCAGTGTTTCATCCCGAGTTGTCTGGACGCACCACACCCGCTCGTGGCGCCGGTGTCGGGGGCCGAAGGCTAGAACGCGTCGGGAGGTTGGTAGCTGCCCCACACGTCGCGCAGCGCGTCGCAGACCTCGCCGACCGTGCCGTGAGCGGCCAGGGCTGCCTTCATGGGGGCGAGCACGTTGCCCGTGCCGGCAGCGGTCTCGCGGAGCCGGTCGAGCGAGCGGCCGACCTCGCCGCCGTCGCGATCGGCGCGCAGCTTCGCCAGCCGCTCCGCCTGCTGCTCCTCGATTGCGGGATCCACGCGCAACGGCTCGTAGGGCTCCTCCGCGTCGAGCGTGAAGCGGTTGACGCCCACAACGGTGCGGTCGTCGTGGTCGATCTGCTGGGCGATCCGGTAGGCCGATTTCTCGATCTCGCCCTTCTGAAAGCCGTGCTCGATCGCTGCGACCGCACCACCGAGATCCTCGACGGCGGCCATCAGGCTGCGAGCCGCGTCCTCGAGATCGTCGGTGAGGGACTCCACGGCGTAGGACCCCCCCAGGGGATCGACGGACCTGGTCACGTCGGTCTCGTAAGCCAGCACCTGCTGGGTCCTCAGGGCCAGTCGGGCGGCCTTCTCGGTGGGCAGCCCGATCGCCTCGTCGAAGGAGTTCGTGTGCAGCGACTGGGTGCCGCCGAGCACCGCCGCCAGAGCCTGTACGGCCACCCGGACCATGTTGACCTCCGGCTGCTGGGCGGTGAGTTGGACGCCAGCGGTCTGGGTGTGGAAGCGGAGCATCATCGACTTCGGGTTCTGCGCCCCGAACTCGTCTCGCATCACCTGGGCCCAGATCCGGCGAGCCGCCCGGAACTTCGCAACCTCCTCGAGCAACGTCGTACGAGAGACGAAGAAGAACGCCAGCCGGGGGGCGAACTCATCGACGTGCTGCCCTGACGCGATCGCTGCTCGGACGTACTCGATCCCGTTCGCCAGCGTGAACGCCACCTCCTGCACCGGGGTCGCGCCCGCCTCGGCCATGTGGTAGCCGCTGATGGAAATGGTGTTCCACCGCGGCATCTCGGCGCGGCAGTAGGTGAAGATGTCGGTGACGAGCCGAAGTGACTCCCGCGGCGGGTAGATGTAGGTGCCGCGCGCAATGTACTCCTTGAGCACGTCGTTCTGGATGGTCCCGGTGAGCCGGTCGCCGCTCACGCCCTGGTCCTCGCCCACGATCTGGTAGAGGAGCATGAGGAGCGCGGCGGGTGCGTTGATTGTCATCGACGTCGACACTTTGTCGAGCGGGATGTCGGCGAGCAGAGTGCGCATGTCGTCGAGCGAGTCGATCGCCACCCCGACCTTGCCCACCTCGCCGTGGGCGACGACGGCGTCGGAGTCGTAGCCCATCTGGGTCGGCAGGTCGAACGCCACCGACAGGCCGGTCGTGCCTTGCTCGATCAGCTGGTGGTAGCGCCGGTTGGACTCCGCAGCCGTCCCGAAGCCGGCGTACTGGCGCATCGTCCACGGCCGTCCGTTGTACATCGACTCGTAGACCCCCCGCGTGTAGGGGAACTCGCCCGGTCGACCCAGCGCGGTTGCCGGATCGAAGCCGGCGAGAGCCTCAGGCCCGTAGACCGCGTCGAACGGCAGCCCGGATTCGGTCTCGCTCATGGGGGCAGGGTACGACGTGCGACCCTGCGAATGCACCGTGGGATCTCCCACCCGCCGGACTCGCGCGACCCACTGGTGGCCGGTTAGCCACTAGTCAGACCGGCGGCGGAGGAAGAACGCGGTCAGCGCCCCGAACACCGCGCCCAGCAGCGCGCTGCCAGTGTCGAAGCGCGACCTTGGGGCCGGGTCGCCCGAGGCTCCCGTGGTGGTCGGGCCACGAGCCGGAACCGGCACCCGAGCCTTCGCGTCGGCGGCATCGGCGACCGTCACCGCCGCCTCCGAGGTGTCGGTACGACGAGCCTGCGCCGGAGCAAGGGCCTCCCCCGACGTGCGGGCCCACGCTGCGCCATAGATCACCAGCCGTGAGAAGTAGTTGATCCACACCATCAGCGTGATCGCGATCGCGAGAGGCGCGAACGCTGAACCGCCCACCCGACCGAGCACGTAGACGACCAGCAGCTTGAGCACTTCGAACCCGACAGCGGCCAGCAACGCGCCACGCCACAACACCGACGCCGGGAGGTTGGGCCGCCCGAGGACGCGGTACATGACGAAGAACAGCAGCACCGACGCCAGCAAGGCAAGCAGGATCCCGACGGCCCAGACGAGAGGTCCGCCGACGCCGGTAGACCCGAGGCCCACCGCGGAGACGAGCCGACCGGCAAGCTGCTGGACGACGCCGGTGATCCCGACCGACACCAGCATGACGACGCCGAGGATCACCATCACGACGGAGTCGCGAGCCTTGCCGAGGAAGAAGTTCGGCTTCTCGGACTGCGGGACCTCGAACGTGACCTGCAGCGACGAACGAAGCCCCGAGACCCAGCCGAGCCCGGTGTACGCCAGCACGACCAATCCGATGGCACCAGCGGCACCCTTCGCCTGCTGTATCTGCCGCATGCTGATGGTCCCGTGCGCGCCGTTGACTGTGACGATGCCGGGGAAGACCTGCTGGATCGCGTCAACCCGGGTCTTCTCGGCGTGGGGCGAGTAGGCCGAGATGAAGCCCACCACCGAGAACGCCAGTTAAATCAGCGGGAAGAAGGACAAGAAGCCGAAGTACGTCACGCCGCCGGCAAGCGTGCCGCC
>JBOHDU010000233.1:0-3667 GCA_050700615.1 Nocardioidaceae bacterium | reverse complement strand
GATCCAGAAGGTGTGGCGAGGCGAGCGGCCCCAGGAGGGTCGCTACCGCGAGTTCACGCAGGCCGACATCGACATCGTGGCGAAGGACGAGCTGCCCTTCCACTTCGACGTCGAGGTGGCCCGCGTGATGGCCGAGGCGCTGTCCAAGCTGCCGGTTCCACACCTCTCGCTTCAGGTCAACAACCGCAAGCTGATCGAGGGCTACTACCGGGCGATCGGGATCGACGACTCGGCCACCGCGATCCGCGTGGCCGACAAGCTCGACAAGCTGCCGCGCGATGCCGTCCGGCAGCTGCTGGTCTCCGAGGCGGGCATGAGCCAGGCACAGGCGGACCAGTGCCTGGCGCTGGCCGGGATCCGCACCAACGACGCGTCGTTCGCCGCCAAGGTTCGCTCACTCGGTGCGTCGCACCCCTTGCTCGACACCGGTCTCGACGAGCTGGCCGCCGTTGTCGACGGCTGCTCCGACCTGGCCGGCGCTAACCTCTCGGTGGAGGCCAACCTGCGTATCGCTCGTGGCCTCGACTACTACACCGGCACGGTCTTCGAGATCTACATGGAGGGCTACGAGTCGCTCGGTTCGGTCGGCGGTGGTGGCCGCTATGACGCCCTGGCCTCTGACGGGTCGACGACCTACCCCGGGGTCGGAATCTCCTTCGGCATCTCGCGAACGCTGGTGCCGCTGTTCAACGGTGGCGTGCTCACCGGCAGCCGCAGCGTCCCGTCGGCCGTGCTCGTCGCCCTCGTCGACGAGGACTCGCGCGGGGAGAGCAACGCGCTCGCCCAACGGCTGCGTGCCCGCGGCATCCCCACCGAGGTAGCAGCGAGCCCGCAGAAGTACGGTCGGCAGATCCGCTACGCCGAGCGCCGCGGCATCCCGTTCGTCTGGTTCCCGGTACCGGGACGCGACGAGGTCAAGGACATCCGCAGCGGCACCCAGCTCGCCGCGGACGTCGACACCTGGCGGCCACCGGACGACGATCTCCGACCCGGGGTGGCCGGCGGGCAGCCGCCGGCAGGGAGCCGACGACCCACGAAGGAGCAGAGCGAGTGATCCGTACGCATGAGGCAGGCAGGCTACGTCGCGAGGATGTCGGTCAGTCGGTGACGCTGGCCGGATGGGTCGCCCGTCGCCGTGACCATGGCGGGGTCGCGTTCATCGATCTGCGCGACGGCAGCGGGGTAGCGCAGGTGGTGATCCGGGACGAGGCGACCGCGCACCCGCTCCGCTCGGAGTTCTGCTTGCGAGTGGTCGGGGAGGTCACCGCCCGCCCGGAGGGCAACACCAACCCGCACCTTCCATCCGGTGAGGTCGAGGTAGTGGCCGAGCAGGTGCAGGTGCTGAGCGAGAGCACGGCACTGCCCTTCCCGGTCGAGGAGTACGACGCCAGCACGGTCAACGAGGAGACCCGGCTCAAGTACCGCTATCTCGACCTACGCAGGTCCCGCATGGCCGACAACATCAAGCTGCGCTCGCGGGCCACCCGCATCATCCGCGACGTGATGGCCGACCACGACTTCTTCGACATTGAGACGCCCTATCTGACCCGGTCGACGCCTGAGGGCGCCCGGGACTTCCTCGTGCCGGTGCGGCTCCAGCCCGGCTCGTGGTACGCCCTGCCGCAGTCGCCTCAGCTTTTCAAGCAACTGCTGATGGTCGCCGGCATGGAGCGCTACTTCCAGATCGCCCGATGCTTCCGTGACGAGGACTTCCGCGCCGACCGGCAGCCGGAGTTCAGCCAGCTCGACCTCGAGATGAGCTTCTGCGCGGCCGAGGACGTCCAGACCCTGGTCGAGGAGCTGATCGCCCGCTTGTGGCGGGAGCTGCTCGAGGTCGACGTCGCGCTGCCCATCCCACGCATGACCTATACCGAGGCGATGCGGCGCTTCGGAATCGACCGCCCCGACCTCCGCTTCGGGTGCGAGCTCGTCGACTTCACCGAGTACTTCAAGGACACCCCGTTCCGGGTGTTCCAGGGCAGCGTCGACGATTTCCACGTGGGTGCCGTCGTGATGCCGGGCGGGGGATCGCAGGCGCGACGCGAGCTCGACGGCTGGCAGGAGTGGGCCAGGTCGCGCGGCGCCAAGGGGCTTGCCTACGTGCTGGTCGGCGCGGACGGCGAGCTGTCCGGGCCGGTCGCGAAGAATCTCTCCGAGGCCGAGCGTGCCGGTCTCGCCGCGCACGCCGGCGCCAGCCCTGGTGACTGCGTCTTCTTCGCCGCCGGGCCCCGCGCCGACGCGCTGGGCCTGCTTGCCGCCACCCGACTCGAGGTGGGGGAGCGGTGCGGGCTCGTCGACGAGTCGGCGTGGAGGTTCGTCTGGGTCGTCGACGCCCCCATGTTCGAGCCGGTGGAGCTCGACGACGGAAGCCGGGGCTGGACCGCGATTCACCACCCCTTCACGGCGCCGGCCGACGACTGCGCTGCGACGTTCCAGGACCAGCCTGGCACTGCCTTGTCGAAGGCTTACGACATCGTGCTCAACGGTTCGGAGATCGGCGGCGGTTCGATCCGTATCCACCGCTCCGAGATGCAGCAGCGCGTCTTCGACGTCATCGGGCTCAGCCGGGAAGAGGCACAGAGCCAGTTCGGCTTCCTGCTCGAGGCGTTCGCCTACGGACCTCCCCCGCATGGCGGGATCGCGCTCGGCATCGATCGGCTGTGTGCGTTGCTCGCCGAGGCCGAGACGATCCGTGACGTCATCGCGTTTCCCAAGACCGCGTCGGGATCGGACCCGCTCACCGGGGCGCCGAGCCCGATCACGGCCGCCCAGCGCAAAGAGGCCGGGATCGACGTGCTCCCGGAAAGGGTGGCCGGTCCGCTTTCTCCTGATACTCGCCCAGGCTGAGTGTTCCCAGATCGTTACCTGTCGTGTCCTGTACAGAAATCGGCCGTGGGCTAGAGTCCTCTCGGCTCCACAAGAGCTGTGACGTCATCGGAAGGCCTGAATGACCACCATCGCAAACCTTGACACCCTTGGCGACGGGAGCGCTGCGCCTGACGCGCCGCCCCCGAGCGGTGGGAAGAAGATCACCGGCAAGTCTCCGACCGCGATCGCGTTCGGCAGGCTGCGCAAGGACAAGCTTGCACTCGTGTCGGGCACCCTCGTGGTGCTGCTCTTCCTGGCGGCGATCTTCGCGCCCGTCATCACCTCACTGTTCAACGTCACCACCAACCCGCTGCCGCTGGTCAACGTGATCGACCCGGTCCAGTACCTGCCGAAGGCGCAGTACGGCCCCCCGCTCGGGTCCTTCACGTGGTCCCACCCGCTCGGCATCGACCCCACCGCCGGCAACGACAACCTCGCGTTCCTGCTCTACGGCCTGCGCACCGACCTGGCCATCGCCGTGCTCGCCACCGTGTTCAGCACCGTGATCGGGCTCGCGCTCGGCCTGATGGCTGGCTTCCTCGGCGGCTGGGTCGACTCGGTGATCCAGTTCTTCACCGATGCCTTCCTCGCCTTCCCGTTCCTGCTCGGAGCGCTTGCCCTCGCTCCCATCCTCACCTCCCACTTCTCCACCGATGCCAGCGCGCTCAGTACCGCCTCGTTCATCGGCTTGTGCGCGATCCTTGTCTTCTTCGGCTGGATGCCGCTGACCAGACTCATCCGCGGCAACGTGATCCAACTGCGCGAGCGGGAGTTCGTGCAGGCGGCCAAGGTGCTGGGC
>JBOHDU010000232.1:0-1615 GCA_050700615.1 Nocardioidaceae bacterium | reverse complement strand
AGGTTGGACGCGTAGGCAGCGTAGAGCGGCACGGCATGCAGGCTATCGTGGCCGCGTGACCCATGTGGTGATCATCGGGGGCGGCCCAGGTGGCTACGAGGCGGCGCTCGTCGGCGCCCAACTCGGGGCGGACGTCACGATCGTCGATCGCGACGGGCTCGGCGGCTCTGCGGTGCTCACCGACTGTGTGCCGTCCAAGACGCTCATCGCGACGGCCGAGGCCATGACCGCGCTCCAGCTGTCCGCCGAGCTCGGGGTGCGGTTCGTCGGGCATTCGGGCGCCATGGGCGGAGTGGCCTCTGTCGTGCTTCCGGAGGTCAACGCCCGGGTCCGGGAGCTCGCCACGTCGCAGTCTCGCGACATTGCTCGCCAGCTTGAGGGGGCGGGCGTCACGGTGGTCGCCGGCACAGGCAGGCTGACCGGCCCCCAGACGGTGTCGGTCGACGGCCCGGACGGGCAGAGCACGCTGGCCGCAGACGTCGTACTGCTTGCCACCGGTGCCCATCCCCGGGTGCTCGACTCGGCCCACCCTGACGGCCAGCGCATCCTGACGTGGGAGCAGGTCTACGACCTCGACGAGCTGCCGGGGCGACTCGTCGTGGTGGGGTCGGGTGTCACGGGAGCCGAGTTCGCGAGCGCCTACAACGCGCTCGGCTGCGATGTCGTGCTGGTCAGCAGCCGGGACCGGGTGCTTCCCGGCGAGGACGCCGATGCCGCGGCGGTGCTGGAGGCCGTTCTCGTACGACGTGGCATGACGGTGCTGTCCAGGTCACGCGCGGGCGCCGTGACGCGGGACGGTGACAAGGTGCGGGTCGAGCTCACCGACGGCCGGATCGTCGAAGGCACCCACTGCCTGCTGGCGGTCGGCTCGACTCCCAACACCAGCGACCTGGGATTGCAGGAGGCTGGAGTCACGCTCACTGACGCTGGATACGTCAGCGTCGACGGGGTCTCCCGTACGACGGCTCGTGGCGTCTACGCGGCCGGCGACTGCACCGGGGTCCTGATGCTGGCGTCGGTTGCCGCCATGCAGGGCCGGATCGCCATGTGGCACGCGCTCGGCGACGCGGTCTCACCGCTGGACCTCAAGACGGTCTCGTCGAATGTGTTCACCGCTCCTGAGATCGCGACTGTCGGCTGGACCCAGAAGGCTGTCGACGGCGGCGAGATCGAGGCGGCTGTCGTCACGCTGGCGCTGGCCGGAAACGCGCGAGCGAAGATGCAGGGCATCCACGACGGTTTCGTCAAGCTGATCTGCCGGCCGGGCACCGGGATCGTCATCGGGGGAGTGGTCGTGGGGCCCCGCGCGAGCGAGCTGATCCACCCCATCTCCGTTGCAGTGCAAGCCAGGTTGACCGTCGACGAGCTCGCTCATGCCTTTACGGTCTATCCCTCGATCACGGGCTCGATCGCCGAAGCGGCCCGGCGTCTCCACACCCGGGACTAGCGGTCACTCGACTTCTCCCACCTGCTCCGCGCCCGGCGCCTTGCCCTCACACCCACCTGGTGACGCTCACATCGCCGGCCGTCGGTGGATCCGGACTGGGCCCACCGGGAGGTGTTGGGTGTGCTCAGCGGCAAAGAAGAATGGCAGAGAATCACACCAATGTAATTA
>JBOHDU010000231.1:0-4684 GCA_050700615.1 Nocardioidaceae bacterium | reverse complement strand
TGCGTGCCGACGCCTTGGGCCTTGGATCGCGCGCATTGGCGGGCTTTTCTGGGCGAGCTTCTCGCCGTAAACGACAGTCAACGACGATCAAGCAGGCGAGGCGGAGTATGGCGTCCGGCGCGAGGGGGCATGCCCTGTCCGAGAACGACACGCTGCCGACTGCGCTGAGCTTCAGGTCGCCCCGGCTTGACCGCTCTTGCAGGACGAACTCGAGACCGCGTTGCAGGGCAGGCTTCGCGAATTGGATTCTCCGACGATGTAGGTCCTGACCATGACCGGCTCCAACCAGTCGGCCGCTCACTGTCGCCGGCCACCGGGACCGAAGCCGGACTCCTCGACCGCCTCGAAGCCGTCATGGATCGGATGATCGACAGCAGGGGTAACGTACTCAGCCTGGAGTTGCCAATCGATCGGGAAAGCATCGAAGTTTGATGGGCGTCGCCCAATACGCCTCATTTCTGTCGGACGTCACTGCCAGGCTATTCCTTGGCACGCAGCGCGCACTCGGGTCGAGTCGGAAGGGGGTGGTCGACGTCGCATCGAGCAGCAGCGCCGAACGGTTGCAGTCAGTTCATGAACGGTTAGACGTCCCTTTCCGTGCGCTCGATGAGCAGCGCCAACAACTCGACCCGCCGGGACCCGTCTTCGCGCTAGAGCACGGCCTCAGCCCAGCCGAGTTCGATCGGCTAAAGACGGCAGTACGGGCCGCCGTTGCCGATGGATTCGGTGCGGTCTACCGCACGTGGTGGCTGCCCTTCGTTGTCTATGCCGCCGGCGTTTGCTACGACTAGATCGGGAAGGACTACTGGCCGCCCTTTGGAACGAACACCCGGGTGGGAGGCACCGAACTCGGGCTGGGTGTCGGTGGTCACCGTGCCAGTCTTGGACATCCGGGACGACTGCTCGACGTGCCACAAGTCGTGATAGGACCCAACAACCTCGCCCGGCGGCAAGAGGCTGGCGGGAATGTTGGTCACGTACCCCTTCAGCCCGACCAGCCGACGGGCCCGCGCCAAAAGATGCCTCGTCGAGGACTGTCTTGTCGCCGGTGGTCTTGACGAACCGAGGCGTGCGGGCGGCCTTCTCCCCAGCGACAACCTCGCGTGCCCGGTTCTCTTGGGCCGTCAGCGTCTTGTTGTCGCGCGCGGCGCGTTTGGCCGAGTAAGCCCACACCGCACGCCACGACCCCGGATGCTGCTCGGGGTCCCACACTGGCTCGGCCTTGTGGTTGGTGTCGTTCTCCCGCACGCGGCGATGGTCAAGGTCTCTGCTTTGTCGCCCCCGAAGCAGCCGATCTCGAGTGGGAAGCCGTGCCGGTCCACGAGCAGACCGACAACGATCTGAGGATCGACTCGACGCTCTTTGGAGAAGCCGACCTTGCGCAGACTGTGTTCCTTCTCGGCTTCGAAGTACAGCGTGGTCACGTCATAGAGGCACAACGACACATCACCGCTGGCCACCGCGTGGGTGAAGCACAATGCCGCGATCTGATCGCGGTACTTGCCCGAGGTGCACCGTGCCAGGGTCCGCTTCATCGTCGCGTAGGACGCGGGACTGCGCCCCATATCGGAGAGCACCCGGCCGGTGTCCAACAACGAGGTCGGTTCCGCGATCCGCGCGAGCACCAGATCCCGAAACACCGCATCGCCCAACGTGTCGAAGCCCAAGTCGGCGAACACCCCAGCAAGCGCGTCGAACAGCACTGCCGACGCGGTGCCGACTACCCGTCCGGGCCCAGCCCGAGGCCGGTCTTCAGACCCGTCGAGGCGGGGCTCGTCGAGAAGTGTCGGCTCGACCGGCGCCGGCATCAGCCGCGTCGTCCGCGGCGCACCCTCGACCGCCAAGTCGAACATCTCCTGAGCCGGGTCGACCAGCCGCTCACGTGCACGCCCCAGCAGAACGCCGAGCTCGGCGGTGGTGTGCGCCGAGCCGACATGCTCGACCACCCGCTCGCGACCCTCGGCGTACTCCGCGATCTGCACCGCCCTGGCTCCTGATGCCGTCCGCACCTTCCGGATATACGCCACCCCGCGACCCTAGAGCGAACGCGCTTAGTGCGTGAAAGCCACCCATGCCAAGCCCGTTTCCCCAGGTCACAGGCCTGCGGCCCCCGAACTCACGACGTCGTGAGCCAACTCAGGTCCAACTCTGGCCGTGCGTCGCCCGGGCTCGGGAGACCGATGTTCGTGCCGATTCGGCGCACCTTCGAGTTGCGCGGACGCGCGACCCCGCCGCTGTCCACGGAGTGGCATGGCCGCTTCGCGGTAGCGCGCACTCGCGCCCGGTCCGGTCCGGAGGAGTGCAAGCTTGCCGTGGCCAGTCACCCCACCACATGGGCCGCGAGGCTCAGGCGGGTGATTGACGACGCTCATGGGGCTCTCTCGTCAGTTGCCATCAGGAACCCCTCGTAGGCTACGGGTCTGATCGAGCGGCGTTCGAGCGGATCCTGGGCTCTGGTGTTCGATCTTCGAGGTCGACGGTCGGCGATCGTAGGCATTGAACCGCAGGCTGCGGTCCTGCCACTAGACCGACCCCAGGCCGGTGGCCCCGGTTTACTGCAACCGCGAGATCGGGAAGATCGATTGGTCGGCGCGCGGTCACAGGTCCGCCCGACGGCCGTCACGGAGTGGGATGGTGAAATCGCATCGTGCCGCTAGGCCGGGGTCATGCGTGGCGACCACCACGGTGAGGCCGAACCGCTCTCGCAAGCCAAGGACGAGATCGAACACCTCGCGTCCGGTGTCGGTGTCAAGGTTCCCGGTCGGCTCGTCGGCGATCAGCAGCCGAGGGGAGTTCATCAGCGCGCGGGCGATGGCAACGCGCTGTCGTTGTCCGCCGGACAGCTGCGACGGAAGTGCCCGTTCCCTTCCCTGTAGGCCGACCTCCGCTAGAAGTGTCTCGGCGCGCCGACTCCTGTCCAATGTTGCCCTGTAGGGGATGAGCGGCAGCATCACGTTGTCCAGTGCGGTCAGGGCAGACAGCAACGCGAAGGACTGAAAGACGAACCCGATGGTCCGCCGGTAGCCGACCAACTCTGCCCGGTTGAGACCGGTCAGATTGGTGTCGTCGGCGAGGATCGTGCCCTCGGTGGCGACGTCCATGCCACCGATCAGGTGCAGCAGCGTCGATTTGCCAGAGCCTGAAGGGCCAGTCAGTGCGGTCACAGACCCGCCCGCCAGGTCCAGACTCACCCCGTCAACAGCGGTGATCGAGACACCACCGGGCGTTCGATAGATCCTGCGCAGGTCGCGTACCCGAACGGCGAATCCGCCCGCCGCCTCGGCTATCGGTGCTGTCTCACTCACGCGGCGGCATGCCGTGCGCTTTGGGCCCAGCAGCTCCGCAAGGGTACGTGAAGCACCTGGGTTCGTTCGCGTAGCAGGCGCAGAAACCTTGCTTGGTGCAGTAGTTGTAACACCGGTAGCGGACCGCAGTGCCCGAGCAGGTGGGGCAGGTGGAGTCGCGGCAGCATTGAACGTTGGTTGGGGCAGCGTGTGCAGCGACCTCTGGGAGTAGGGCGATACCGGCACCGACGCCAATCGTTCCGATGACCTGTCGCAGGAAACGGCGTCGTCCGATTCGTTGACCCTTTGGTTGGTTCGATTGTGCGGTCACGGTTGGCTCCTTTGCAAGCGTGGACTCCTGCGGGAATCTGGGTCTCGGGGATGGCTGTTGGTCTCGACATCCGGCCAAACGTGTCTGACGAGGTTTGTCAACTCTGCGGCAGTGTTCACCGTTTCGCTCGCCGCGATTCGGCCGTCAACTCCGATGACGTAGGCCTGGGGGGTCGCGTACGCCTGCCACCTCTGGGTTGTGACGACATCCCGGGACAACGCCACGGCGTCAATCGGCACGGGCTGCGTCAAATCGTGATCAGCGTCAAATGCCAGGACCAGTTGCATACCGCGCAAGTCAGGCTGCCGGGAGGCTAGATCGAACAATAAGGCTCGGCATGGACCGCAGTGGTCGTCCACGAACACCAGCACGGTGTTCCTGCCGAGTAGTTCGATGCCTTCGCGCTGGGAGTCGACGCCGGTCAGTGGTGGCGCTAGCACCCCAATCGGCAGGCCAACGTCGGGGGACTGGCGGGTAGAACGCTCGGCCTCAAGGGCGACGAGCAGGCGCTTACCCAACCCGAGAGTGAACAACATCTGCACCCCGACGGCCGCCGTTAGAGCGCAGAAGGCGATAACCCACGGCGTTGTCATGCCCCGAAACCTGACCGTTCTCGAGGTGGCAAGGCCTGCCGGATGGCAAGCAGCAGCCGGATCTGCTCGACTACGCACGAGCCGACCGCTACGCAGATCAGGACGGCTATCGGGGGGACTGACTTCAGGCTCGGGGACGGCGATGTCCAGACTCGTGTCGCGGGGACGGGTCCGATCGTGATGCAAGCCAATGCACAGGCGGCCAGAACAGTGTTGCCAGTGACAAGGCGCCAACTTATGTGCCGGTCCTTGGCCCTGCATCCGCAGCGGATACGCCGGCCGCGAGCGAGATTGACGGCCATCCCGACGGCGAAGGCGAGAAGGAGCGCCGCAGCGACTCCCAATGCTGCGAGTGCCGCAAAGTTCACCAGCAACCAGAGCCCAAGGGCGATCTCCAACCAAGGAAGAAGGGAGGCGGCCAGCCCGACTACACCGATGGGTAACAACTGATAGTCGGCTAGGTCGCGGGCGAACGT
>JBOHDU010000230.1:0-2940 GCA_050700615.1 Nocardioidaceae bacterium | reverse complement strand
GTTCAACTTCGACCAGTCGACGGCAATCATCGCCATGGTCATCCTCGGCGGGATGGGCAACCTGCTGGGCTCGGTGCTGGGTGCGGCGATCGTCACGCTCACCGTCCCGTTCTTCCAGTACGCGATCAACCTGAGCGCCGCGTACTCGTCACTCTGGCAACTCGTGGCGTACGGACTGCTGCTTGTGATCATCGTGATGTTCCGGTCGCAAGGTCTCGTGCCCGAGGGGGTCGGGCCCTTGCGGCTGCTTCGGCGGGCGTTCGCATCGCGTGGGGCCCGGGCCCCAGCGGGCCTGGTCCCGGCCCTTGCCGGGGCCGTGGCGCCATCGCCGCCGACCATTGTCGCGATCGGTGCTTCGGCCAAGGTGGCCTCGCCGGCAGTTGCTTCGCGTGACGGAAGCGAGGCTGGTGAGGTGGTCCTGTCGGTCGCCGACCTCTCGAAGCGCTTCGGAGGGATCGTGGCCGTCGACGAGGTGTCTATCGAGCTGCACCGCGGCACGATCACCGCCCTGGTCGGTCCCAACGGCGCCGGCAAGACCACCGTGTTCAACCTGCTCACCGGCGCCATCCGGCCCGATCGGGGCAGGGTGGTGCTCAACGGCGTCGACGTGGCGGGCATGACCCCCAACCAGGTGGCACGCCGGGGCATGGTGCGGTCCTTCCAGGACGTGCGGATCTTCCCTCGCCTGTCCTGCCTCCACAACGTGGCGGTCGCGGTTACTCAGCAGTCCGGCGAGCACGCCGTACCCTTGTTCTTCCGACCGGCTCACGTGGCAGCCGCCGAGCGGGCCACCCGGGAGCGGGCTATGCGCTGGCTGGAGTTCGTCGGCATGGCATCGATGGCGGACGCGCCGGCCGGCTCGCTGGCCTTCGGACAGCAGAAGCTCGTCGCCCTGGCACGGGTGCTGGCGACCGATGCGGAGGTGCTGCTACTCGACGAGCCGGCTTCGGGGATCGACCACCAGTGGGTAGAGGTCATGCTCGAGCTGATCGAAGCCCTGCGCCCCGAAGGGCGCACGGTCTGCATCGTCGAGCACAACCTGGCGGTGGTCGGCCGTCTTGCCGAGCACATCTATTTCATGGAGCTGGGAAGCATCACCGCCCAGGGGGCGCTGGAGGAGCTCACCGGCGACCGCCGTCTCGCGGAGGCCTACTTTGGCACCGGTTGAGGTACCCCAAGCCGTCTTCACCGATCGCGACCCCGCCTCGGACACGCTGCTGGAGGTGCTGGGCCTCTACGCCGGCTACGGGCGCAAGCAAGTCGTCTTCGACATCGACCTCCACGTCGGCGTGGGCGAGGTCGTGACGATCCTCGGCCACAACGGCGCGGGCAAGACGACCACTCTGAAGACCGTCTTCGGGATGCTCCCCGCCCAGGGTGGCCGGGTGCGCTACAGAGGTGAGGACATCACCCGGGCCGGGTGCCGCCGCAACGTACTGGCCGGCATGTCGCTCATCCCGTCGGAGCGTTTCGTCTTCGGCGACCTCACGGTGCTGGACAACCTCCGCCTCGGCGGGCTGCACGAGAAGTCGGCGGAGGTGCGAGCGGAGCGCCTGGCCCGGGTGCATGCGATGTTCCCGATCCTCAGCGACCGCGCCGGCCAGGAGGCGCGGACGATGTCCGGCGGTGAGCAGCGCATGCTCAGCCTGGGGGTGGCAGTGATGGCGGGGCCCCGGTTGCTGCTGCTCGACGAGCCGTCCCTCGGCCTGGCGCCCAGCCTCGTGCAAGCGATCTTCGACGCCATCCGTGACCTGGCGACTACGGAGGGGCTGTCGGTGCTGCTCCTCGAGCAGAACGTCGGCCACGCCCTTCGCATCACCGACCGGGTGTACGTCATGCGGTCCGGGCGCATCATCCTGGAGGAGACCGCCGAGCAAATGCGCGCCCGCGAGCAATACTGGGACCTGTTCTAGGGACGCAGGCACCTCGCAGCCGCACGAGACAGGAAGGGGGCCAGCGATGGCCAACACCGTGGAGAAGCAGGGCCGACCGGGGAGGATCCAGCCGTTCGGCGCTGAGGGCGTCGAGCGGGGTGCCGACGGGGTGCTCCACTACCGGGACTTGCACGCCTCGGTACTGGCGATGCTGCGCGAGACCGTGCACTCGCTCGGCGACCACGAGGCCGTGGTCGAGCTGGGCGGCCCGCGGCTCACGTACCGCGAGCTGTGGGACCGCTCTGCGCGCGTCGCCGGCGGGCTCGCCGGCGAGGGCTTCGAGCGCGGCGACCGCGCGGCCATCCGCCTCGGCAACGGCATCGACTGGTGCCTCGCCTACTTCGGCATTCTGATGGCCGGGGGCGTGGTGGTCCCCGTCAACACCCGCTTCACCGATCCGGAAGTCGAGTACGTGGTCACCGACTCGGGGGCCAAGCGGGTGCTCGCGCCCGGCGGGCCTCTGCCGGACGGCTCGCCTCGCACCGAGGAGGACCTCTGCCTGAGCGACCTGGCGGCGATCTTCTACACGAGCGGCACCACCGGCTTCCCCAAGGGGGCGATGACCTCCCACGAGAACTTCCTCTCCAATGTCGAGACCTGCCGGCGGATCATGGACCTTCCCGAGGGCGAGATCCGCAACCTGGTGTCAGTACCGCTGTTCCACGTGACGGGTTGCAACAGCCAGCTGCTCCCGACCTGCCGCCTCGGCGGGACGACGGTGATCATGCCGACGTTCGACGTGCAGGAGATGCTCAAGGCGATCGTCGAGGAGCGCATCAACCTGATCACGTCGGTCCCCGCCATCATCTGGCTGGCCATGAACCAGCCGAACTTCCGGGACTTCGACGTGAGCCACGTCCGCTGGGTCACCTACGGAGGTGCGCCCACACCCCCCCAGCAGGTCGCCCGCATGATGGAGGAGTTCCCCGGCGCCCGCCTCGGCAACGGCTTCGGCCTGACCGAGACGTCGTCGGTCGCGACGTTCCTGCCCCACGAGCACGCCCTG
>JBOHDU010000229.1:0-3120 GCA_050700615.1 Nocardioidaceae bacterium | reverse complement strand
CGGTGTACGCCAGCACGACCAAACCGATGGCACCAGCCGCACCCTTCGCCTGCTGTACCTGCCGCATGCTGATGGTCCAGTGCGCGCCGTTGACTGTGACGATGCCGGGGAATACCTGCTGGATCGCCTCAACCAGGGCCTTCTCGGCGTGGGGCGAGTAGGCCGAGATGAAGCCCACCACCGAGAACGCCAGGGCCAGCAGCGGGAAGAAGGACAAGAAGCCGAAGTACGTCACGCCGCCGGCAAGCGTGCCGCCACTCACGCGTCCGTAATGCTGCAACATGAGGATGACGTGGTCGAGCACGGGTGCCCGTCGACGAGCGGTCGACAGCACCGCCTTGGCTCTCCCCACCACGCCCGTCTGCTGCTCGGCCATCCCCCCATCTTGGGTGTTGACCGGGCGGATCACATCTTTGCCCCGCTCAGCCACCCAGCCCGAACGTGGCGACCGGGCGCCACACACCGTCGCTGCCGTGCTGATACGCGTGGATCGCCGTGACGTCGAATGCGCAGTCGAAGTCGGCCAGGCGCTGGTAGGCGTTGTCGAGTGCATCCTCGGAGAGGTGGTGTGCCACAGTCACGTGCGGGTGGTAGGGGAAGCTGAGCGCTTGGTCCAGAGGCCCGCTGCGCAGGGCCGAGGCCAGCACCTCGCATGACGAGATGCCTTCGGTGACCGAGATGAACACCACCGGCGTCACGGGACGGAACGTCGCAGTACCCCGCAACCGGATGCCGAAGGGCTGCTGCGCGCCGGCCACGGCCGACAGGTGACGATCGAGGGCGGCTTGGGCGGCGTCGACCTTGGTGGGGGGCACGAGCGTCACGTGGGCCGGTATCGACCCGGCCAGCGGATCTCCGAACTCGTGCCGGCGCTGCTCCAGATAGCCGCCCCATGGCTCGGGGACGGCGATGGCAACGCCGATCGTGGACACCCGTCGACCCTCTCCCGACCTGATCATCGTGCCGAGACGAACCCGACCCGGTCGTAGACGGTCTCGAGCGTGACGCTGGAGACCGCACGTGCGCGCTCGGCACCACGCGCGAGGACGGAGTCGAGCTCGGCGGGGTCGTCGAGGAGCTCGAGCGTGCGCGCCCGCAACGGGGTCGCGAAGTCCTCGACCAGCCGGCCGAGGTCCTTCTTCAGGTCGCCGTAGCCACGGCCGTCGTACTCACGTGAGATGTCGTCGATCGAGCGCCCGCTCAGTGCGGCGTAGATCGTCAGCAGGTTGGAGACGCCCGGTTTGGTGGCCTCGTCGAAGCGGACCTCGCGCCCGGAATCGGTTACCGCCGAGCGGATCTTCTTCGCCGACTGCTTCGGCTCGTCAAGCAGCTCGATGATTCCCGAAGCGGACGACGCCGACTTGCTCATCTTGAGCGTGGGCTGCTGGAGATCGGTGACCTTCGCCGTCTCCTTCAGGATGTACGGCTCCGGGATCACGAACGTCTCTCCGAACCGGTGGTTGAACCTGGCGCCCAAGTCGCGGGTCAGCTCGAGGTGCTGGCGCTGGTCCTCGCCAACCGGGACTCGATCGGTCTGGTACAGCAGCACGTCGGCCGCCATCAGCACCGGGTAGGTGAACAGGCCGACCGTCGTCCGCTCCTTCCCTCCGCTCGCCGACTTGTCCTTGAACTGCGTCATCCGCGAGGCTTCGCCGAAGCCGGTCAGACAGCCGAGTACCCAGGCGAGCTCGACGTGGGCCGGCACCTGCGACTGGACGAAGAGGGTGCATCGGTCCGGGTCGAGGCCCATGGCCAGCAGCTGAGCGGCGGATCGAAGGGTGCGCTCGCGCAGCAGCGTGGGATCGTGCTCGACCGTGATCGCGTGCAGGTCGACCACGCAGTAGAACGCATCGTGGTCGTCCTGCATGGATACCCACTGCCGCAGGGCACCGAGGTAGTTGCCGAGGTGGAACGAGTCGGCCGTCGGCTGAATACCGGAGAACACCCGTGGACGCGTCGGCGGCGCGGCAGAAACTGTGACATCGGCAGACATGGCGCCATTGTGTCAAAGCCGGCGTGGCCCGTGGTCACAGCCGTGAGTTGTTCGAGGGTAGGCCCGAGCACACGTGGAGGCATCGCAAGGCGGAAATGGGAGTCATGTTGGTGCACCTGCTGACCCACCGACAACGCAGCGAGGCGCCGCCGTGGCCCGGCAGACCCCGGACGAGAGCAAGCGCAGCACAGCCGGTCAGGATGTGGGGGGCGAGCCGGCTGCGGCCTCGGTCCGCGACCGCGAGAGTAAAGTCCGAAGTGTCCAAGGCACGAGGAGCGCGGGCATGAACCAGGGTCACGAGATCCCGTTGCTGGCCACTGTCGAGGCTCGCCGCGCGGCACTTGACCGGCGCCACGGTCCGTGGCCGGAGTTGAGCCTGAACGGGCTCCTCGACCGGGTCGCCGGCGAGTACCCCGACCGCCAGTTCGTCATCGGCGAGCACCAGACGGTGACCTACCGGCAGCTTGCCGACTGGTCGAGCCAAATCGCGCGAGGTCTGGTTAATCGCGGCATCAGGCCGGGCGAGCACGTGGCGATCGTCTTGCCCAACGGACCCGAGACCGTGGCCGTGCGATTCGCGGTCGCGCGCGCGGGTGCCGTCGCGGTGCCCATCAGCTTCCAGCTGCACGCGCACGAGCTGGCGCAGATCCTCGCGCAGTCGCGGGCCGTCGCACTCGTCACGATGGAGGGCTTCCGCGACATCGACGCACTCGACTCCCTCGACCAGATCGCGCCCGGATGGGATCCGGCGGGGAAGTCGAAGAACCTGCCTTCCCTGCGATTGGTCGTGACCGTGCCATCGCACGGCTCGGCGCCGCGGCGGCCCGAGGTGCCCGCCCTGTCCACGCTCGAGCTGGACTCCCGCACCCGCTCGACGATGTCGCCCGACTCCTCCGGGTCGATCACGAGGTCGGCCCCCAACCGCCTGCATGCCCGGGCCTTGGCGGCACCCACGGCGATGGCGACGACACGAGCGCCGGCCGCCCGGCCGAGCTGGAGGGCGGCTGACCCGACACCACCGGCCGCGCCGGTCACGACGGGCGTCTCGCCGCTGCGCAGCGCGGCCCGGCGGTGCAGTGCACGGGCGCCCACTGAATCAGGCGGACTCGCTGCCCTCGTCCTCGCCG
>JBOHDU010000228.1:0-6071 GCA_050700615.1 Nocardioidaceae bacterium | reverse complement strand
CGGCGCTCCTCCCAGGCGAGCAGCGACTCGTGCGCACCGAGCCGGGTGAGCAGCTCGCCGATCGCGTCCCCGTCGCGGATCACCACCCGGTCGACGCCCCGCACCTCCCGGGCCTTGGCAGGGATGCCGAGCCGCCGAGCCGCACCCACCAGGGCGAGCGCCGCCTCCGGGCCGGGACAGGTCACCTCGAGCGCGGAGGACCGGCCGGGCTCGGTCAACGACCCGTGCGCCAAGAACGCACCTCGCCAGGCCGCCACCGCGTCGCAGCCGGAGCCGCTCACCACCTGCGGCGGCAGGCCACGGACCGGTCGCCCGCGGTTGTCGAGCAGCCCGGTCTGCCGGGCCAGCGCCTCGCCGTCGCGAACCACCCGCACGACGTAGCGGGTGCCCTTGCGGATGCCGCCCCCGCTGATCACGACGACCTCGCTCGGGTGCCCGTAGATCTCGAGGATGGCGCGCCGAATCCGGCGAGCCGCGGCGCCGGTGTCGAGCTCGGCCTCGACGACGATCCGACCACCCTGAATGTGCAGCCCACCGGCGAACCGCAGCAGCGACGAGACCTCGGACTTGCGGCAGCAGGACTTAGTGACCGTCGTGGCGGCTAGCTCGGACTTCACCTGCGCCGTCATTGCCATAAGCCCGATCCTGCCACGGCGGAGACCGGGGTGTTCCGGGTAGTCGCTCTTCTGGACGCTCATCGCATGATCCCGGCGTACGCATCGGCGAGCCTGGTGACATCGTGACGGGCGGTGCCATCGTCGGCGGCAACCTTCGCAACGACCAACTCAGCACCTAGTCCGTTCACGGTCTCCTCGAGCATCGGCATGTCTACCACACTCGAAGGGTCAACCAGGACAGCGTCGATCTGAAGGCCAGGGGCATACATGGCCAGCACCTCCAGGTAGGTGTTCGGCGAGAAACCATCGGTCTCACCGAGCTGCGGAGCCAGGTTCAGGGTCACACAACATCGAGCGGCGCTCGCGGTGAGCGCGGCGAGCAGTTCGGGAACCAACAGGTGGGGCAAGACACTGGTGTACCACGACCCGGGGCCGAGGATCACCCAGTCGGCACTGAGTACGGCCGCGACCGCCTCCGGACAGGCGGGCGGGTTGCCCGGAATCAGCTCGACGGTCTCCACCAGACCCGGCGTCGTGGCGATCTCCACCTGCCCGCGAACCGTTGCGACCGAGTCCGGGTCGTCCGGGCTGGCGCCGCGGACCTTGGCCTGGATGTCGAGCGGCACCGCCGCCATGGGCAGCACGCGTCCCTCCGCGCCGAGCAGGCGACCAACCCAGTCGAGCCCCGCGACCTTGTCCTCGAGCAGTTCCCAGAGGGCGACGATCAGCAGGTTGCCGACGGCGTGATTGTGCATCTCGCCCCGGCTCGCGAATCGGTACTGGAGAACCTCCGCCCAGGTGCGGCCCCACTCGTCATCACGACATAACGCGGCCAGCGCCTGCCGGAGGTCGCCGGGCGGCAAGACGCCGAACTCGCGCCGAAGCCTCCCCGACGAGCCACCGTTGTCGGCGACCGTGACGACCGCGGTCAGGTCGTCGCAGAACCCGCGCAGCGCGCTCAGGTTGGCCGCCAGCCCGTGCCCGCCGCCGAGGGCAACCACCTTCAACCTGGCGTCGACGGAGTCGGTGACCTCCGCCCAGGCATCCGCACCGGGGGACGCGGTCATTCGCGACCCAGATCCCGATGCACGACCAGCGCCTCGACGCCCCGCTCGCGCATCCTGTCGGCCACGGCTTCGGCCATCGCCACGCTGCGATGCTTGCCCCCGGTGCACCCGACCGCGAGGTTGAGGTAGTGCTTTCGCTCCTCGAGGAACCCGCTTGAGACGGTCTCGAGCAGCGCCTCCAGCCGCTCGAGGAACTGCGCCGCGGCGGGCTGGCCGAGGACGTACTCACTGACCTTGTCGTCGAGCCCGGTCAGCGGCCGAAGCTCGGGGATCCAGTGTGGGTTCGGCAGGAAGCGCATGTCGACGACCATGTCGGCGTCAACCGGGATCCCGTACTTGAAACCGAACGACACCACGGTCGCCCGCACCACTGGCAGGTCACCGGAAGCGAACGCCGACTCCACCTTGGCCGCGAGCTCGTGCACGTTGAGGTCAGAGGTGTCGATGAGCACGTCCGCGTCGCCGCGCAGGTCGCCCATCAACTCGCGTTCGCGGGCGATGCCGTCGAGAAGACGGGCGCCGCGTTGCAAGGGATGCGGCCGCCGGGCGGCCTCCTGTCGGCGCACGAGGGCTTCGTCGGAGGCCTCGAGGAACAGGATGGTCGGGCGTACGCCGTGCTCGTGCATGGATTCGATCGAGCCGCGAAGCTCGGTGAAGAAGCCGCGCGACCGCACGTCGGCGACCACCGCCAGCCGGGTCAGGTCCTCGTGCTCGGCCCGGATCAGCCGGACCGCGGGCTCGAGCATCTGTGGAGGCAGGTTGTCGATCACGAACCAGCCGAGGTCTTCGAGCGCCTTCGCCGCGGTACTGCGCCCGGCGCCGGTCATCCCGGTCACGATGATGAGATCGGTCTCGGTCATGCCCGTCCCCTCGTCGAGTCGGCCCCAGCCTCCTCGTCGACGGCTGAGGGTCCCGGTGCGCTGTCCTCGATGATCTCACCAGTCGCCGTGTTGACGGCAGGTGTCCCGGCTGCTGATCGCGCCTGCAGCACCGCCACGATGGACTCCGCCGTCCGGTTGCCGAAGCCGGGCAACGCGGCGATCTCGTCGACGCCCGCCGCCCGCAGCATCTTGAGCGAGCCGAAGTGTCGCAGCAGCACCTTCCGCCTGACCTCACCGAGCCCCGCAACGTCGTCGAGGACGCTCTCCACCATCGTCTTGGAGCGGCGTTTGCGGTGATGGCTGATGGCGAACCGATGTGCCTCGTCGCGAACGCGTTGCAGCAGGTAGAGCCCCTCGCTCGTGCGGGGAAGGATGACGGGGTCCCCCTGCGACGGCCGCCACACCTCCTCGAGCCGCTTGGCCAGGCCGACGACCGGCACGTCGTCGATGCCCAACTCGTCGAGCGCGCGCTGGGCCGCGGCTACCTGCGGCGGACCCCCGTCGACGACGACGAGCCCGGGCGTGTAGGCGAACTTGCGAGGTCGGCCGGTGTCAGGGTCAACGAGCAGCGGCCCTTGGTCGTCGTCGCCTCCACCCAGGCTGGGGGCCGTCGACTCGGCCTGCTCGTCGAGGTAGCGACGGAACCGCCGGGTGATCGTCTCGTGCATGGCCGCCACGTCGTTCTGTCCCTCGAAGCCCCGGATCACGAACCGCCGGTAGTCACTCTTGCGCGGCAGCCCGTCCTCGAACACAACCATCGATGCCACCACCTCCGTGCCCATCAGGTTGGACACGTCGTAGCACTCGATGCGCAACGGCGCCTCGTCGAGGTCGAGGGCCTGTTGGATCTCCTCGAGTGCCCGGTTGCGGGTGGTGAGGTCGCTGGCCCGCTTGGTCTTGTGCAGTGCCAGCGACTGCGTCGCGTTGCGCCCGACCGTCTCCATCAGGGTGCGCTTGTCGCCGCGCTTGGGCACGCGTACGGCGACCTGGCTGCCACGCTTCGCCGACAACCAGGAGGCCACGGCGTCGCCGTCGGCCAGGCCGGCCGGCACCAGCACCTCCCGCGGCACGGCGTCACCGGACTCCTCGTCGTAGAGCTGGGTGAGGAAGCCCTCGAGCAGCTCCGGGACTCCTGCGTCGTCGACCCGGTCTGCCACCCAGCCACGTTGTCCGCGCACCCTGCCGCCTCGCACGTAGAACACCTGGAAGGCGACCTCCAGCGGGTCCTCTGCGACGGCCACCACGTCGGCGTCCGTGCCATCGGGAAGCACGATGGCGTTCTTCTCCATCGCCCGCTTGAGGGCACCGATATCGTCGCGCAGCCGGGCGGCCTGCTCGAAGTCCAGGTCGTCGGAGGCAGCCTGCATTCGCCGCTCGAGCCGCTTGATGTGCTGGGTGGTCTGACCCGACAAGAACGAGATGAAGTCGTCGACGATCTCGCGGTGCTCCTCCACGGTGACCCGGCCCACGCACGGTGCCGCGCACTTGCCGATGTAGCCCAGCAGACACGGGCGCCCGATCTGGGAGCTCCGTTTGAACACGCCCTGGCTGCACGAGCGCATCGGGAAGACCCGCAGGAGCAGGTCGACCGTCTCGCGGATCGCCCAGGCGTGCGAGTACGGGCCGAAGTACCGCACGCCCCTTCGCTTGGCGCCGCGCCCCACCATGACCCGAGGGAACTCCTCGTTCAGCGTCACTGCCAGCCACGGGTACGACTTGTCATCGCGGTACTTCACGTTGAAGCGCGGGTCGAACTCCTTGATCCACGAGTACTCGAGCTGGAGCGCCTCGACCTCCGTCTGTACGACGGTCCACTCGACCGACCCCGCGGTCGTCACCATCTTCGCCGTCCGCGGATGGAGATTGGCGAGGTCCTGGAAGTACGACGACACCCGCGCCCGCAGGCTCTTCGCCTTGCCGACGTAGATCACCCGGCCGCTCGGGTCGCGGAACTTGTACACGCCGGGTGAGTCGGGGATCGAGCCCGATGCAGGGCGGTAGGTCGACGGGTCAGGCACCTGTCCACCTTACGGTCTGCGAGCCCGGGCCTGAGTCGCGAAGTGGCCGTCGCTACCGTGGCTCGTCGCGGGTCGAGGACCGGCAGGGGCTGCCTGCCCGGCCCGCGCCGGGCGCACCTTGGAAGAGTCAACGGCGGGGTCGATACTGGCACCATGGGGTCAGCACGAGCCCAGCGCCGAAAGTCTTGGTGATGACCCCACGCTTAGGTTCGGGACGCCGTCCGGGAGGGAGCGCACGATGACCACCGCGACAGACCTGTACGGTCTGACGTTGTCCACGTCCAGCCCCGCGGCCGAGGCTTACAACCGTGGGGTCGGTGCCCTCCTCCGAGTTCAGGAGGGCGCCTTCCCGGCGATCTCCGAGTCGGTCGCCCACGACCCGACGTTCGCGCTGGGGCACTGCGGACTGGCGCTGCTGGGGCACGAGTACTCCGTGGGGGTGCACATCGAGCCGCATCTGGACGCGGCCGAGCGCCACTCCCGGCGCGCGACCGATCGCGAGCGCAGCCACGTGCACGCCGTCTCATGCCACATCGCGGGTGACTCACGGCCCTTGGTCGCGCACCTGAGCGCCTACCCTGCAGACGCCCTGCTGCTCTCGGTCGCGGTGCCGACCATCGCCTTCGCCGGCGTGACGCAGGTGCCCCAGGAGGCGTGGGCGATCGTCGAGCGCGCCGAGCCCGCATACGGGTCCGACTGGTGGTACTCCGGGCTGTTGGCCTTCATCCGGCAGGAGCAGCACCGCTGGGACGACGCGATGCGGCTCGCCTGTCGCTCGCTCGACACCGAGCCGCAGGCTGGGCACTCCGTGCACGCACGCACCCACGTGCACTATGAGACCGGAGACCACCAGGCCGGTCGGGACTGGCTCGACGGCTGGATCCACGGTCCGGGCGAGACGGCTGATAACCTCGCACACTTCTCCTGGCACGCGGCGCTGCACGAGCTCTCGATGGGCGACTTCGAGGCGGTACGGACCCGGTACTCGGCCGAGCTGGCACCTCCGACGGTGTTCGGCTGCCGAGCGCTGGTCGACTCATGCTCGCTGCTCTGGCGGTGGGCCATCACACCGGGGTCCGACCACGTCCCCGAGGTCGAGGCCGTCCTCGCCGACATCGACGCCGATCTGGTCGACACACCGCCCACGCCGTTCGTGGCGATGCATGCAGCCGTGACGCTGTGCGCGGTTGGCGACTCCGACCGGCTGGACCGGCTCGATGCCTGGGCACGCACCCAGCCCGACCCGACGTACGCCGAGGTCGTGAGCCCACTCGCGGAGGCCCTGCAGGCGCTGGCCGCAGGTGACCCGAGCCAATCAGCCGACCTGCTCCAGGGGCTGTTGTGCTCGGTCTGGAGACTCGGCGGCAGCGAGGCCCAGCGGGAGGTCGTCGAGGACACCTTGATCGCGGCGTTGCTGGCCGCCGGCCGCTACGACGAGGCGCGGCCCGTCATCGACCACCGCCTCGACCGCAGGGAGTCGCGGCGCGA
>JBOHDU010000227.1:0-5520 GCA_050700615.1 Nocardioidaceae bacterium | reverse complement strand
TACGGTGCCCGTCAGTCCGGCATGATGGAGATAGGACTTGGCTCGCCTGATCGCTAAACCCCGGGCGACCAAATCGTGGCCGTTGCGGACACTGGCGGCAGACAGGGAGTCGGCTCCGGCCCGCGCCGCCTGAGCGGCCACATGGTCGGATTCCACACGTGCGTCAATGAGGCGTCCGCCGTCGACGACGAGGCCGAGGAGCAGGGTGAACGCGCCCGCGGTAACCAAGAGCGCCCAGATCGATGCGCTGCCACCGTCTTGTCTTCGCATCAGGGTCACGGGAACTCCCGATGTAGGTCGAGCGGGACACTCGCCGTGGCCGTGAAGGACTTGTGGCCAGGCAGCCCGATGCCGGCCAGGTCGGCCAGATCGGCGGTACAGGTCACCGTGGCCCGGACGTCTCCACCGGGCCGGAAGTCGTGGGCGTCGATGGAGACCGTGATGCCGGCGCAAGACATCCCCCGGTCAGCGAAGGAGCGGGCTGCTGCCTGTCGACCCGCCGCCACAGCCGCTGCCTGGTTCGTGGTGAGTGAGGCGGCGCGCGCCGCTGCGAAGGCCGCATCGCTGGCCTCTCCTCGCGCCTGCACGTACCGTCCGCCGGCAGCGATGATAATGATGGCCGCAACCAGGACCGGGGTCAGCAGGAGAACCTCGATCGACATCGACCCTCGCTGGTCGCGACGCCCGCGGCTCACTGGCCGGCTCCCGTCTGGGTGCCGACGAATCGTTCGACGGGTCCCTCGACCCGCACGCTGATGCTCACCGGGAGGAAGGGGATCAGCTGGGCAATGTTGCCGGTCACCGTCACGCTCGCGGTGGCTGCGGTGCGGGTGGCGATGACGTGGTCGTTGTCGAGACCGGGCCCGATGTGGGTCAACAAGTGGTTCGCGGCGCGCTCGCCGTCGCCGGTGGTGCCGTTGTAGCTCGCGGCTGCCACTAGGCCGGCTTGCGCAGCGGCGGCCGCGACGCGCTCAGCGTGCACCTTCACGGCGTACTGGAGCATGATCAGGAAGACCACGATGAGCATGCTGATGATGAGGAGGAACTCCACAGCCATCACCCCGCGTTCGCCTCGACAACTCCGGTATCGCCGCATTGTCTGTTCCGGCCGATCAGGGTGTGCCGAGCTTGTTGGTTTGGCCGATGACGTAGGCCTTCACCGCGGCGACCGCGATGCTCGCGATGACGATGACGCCGAGCGCGATCAACAGCCACTCGATGGCGGTGAATCCACGTTCGTCGCCGCTGGCCCGTGATATGCGGGCGCGAAGCCAGGCCGCCAAGAGTCTGATCTCCTCCAGTTCTTGCATGGTGTCCTCCGATTGACTGGTTGACGGGCGATGGGGTTACCCGGCGAAGAGCCGGGCGATGGATGGATAGAGCTCGTAGGAGAGAAAGACGAAGACCATGACGATGAGCGCGAACTTCATCGACTCGGTGGCCTGGACGGCCGACGCCTCGGCGTCCGCGATCCGTTGTCCTCGTAGCGTTCCGGCGCGAGCGACGAGGGTCGCACGCACCTTTGCTCCGTCGTCGTTGGCCAGACTCAGGGCGCCGTCGAGGTCGGTGAGCTCGCGCATGCCGATGCGTTCCCCGAGTTGGCCGAGCGCGCCCCAGGGGGTGATTCCGGAGAACCGAGCTCCGTCGATGGCGTCCTGAAGTTGTGTGAAGGCCCAGCCGCTGCCGATGGCCGCGGCTGCGGGGAGCGCCTCGAAGTGACCTCGGCCGGCCTGCATCGACATGGCCACCAGGTCGAGGTAGATGGACAGGCTGCGACGGAGCTCGGCTCTCCGTTTCCGAGCGGTCTCATGCAGTTCACGACGTACGACGACCAGCATCGCGGCCGCAAGGCCGAGCCCGATCATCGGTCCGAACGCCAAGGGAAGACCCAATCCTGCTGCGTCGAGCAGGGCAAGGAGGGCGATCGGCGCCGCCAGACCGGCGAGAGCAAGCGTCAGGGCCTTGGTGAGGTAGTTCTCGAGGGTTCCCTCGGTGATAGCCAGGTCTTGGGTCAGCGGGCTCAGGTTGCGGGAGCGGTGAGCCACCTGCTCGGTGAGCCAGCGGACGACTTTCGCCGTCGGTGTGTCTGCCGCCACAGCACTCAGGTGTTGCACCCGTGACGCGCGGGTCCTGGCCTGGTCCCAGCGGCCGACGGCCGCCACCAGATCGGTGCGCGGGGGTACCGCGAGGCGGTATAGGAAGAACAGGGCGCCGGCAACACAGCCACCGGCCAGCATGAAGGCGGTCATGACCTGTCGCCGATCCTGGCCAGGTGTGGCTTGTACGAGGCGATCTCGGTCACCTTCTCGGGTGCGGTCAGGAATCGCGGCTCGGGATCGCTGATCGCAACGGCCCGCATCCGCATGAACGAACCAACGAAGGCGATCAGCAGCGCGCCGAGCACGAGTTGCCCCACGGCCGTCGAGTACGGCTGCACCCATCCCCGCGCGAAGATCGCCTGAACAATCGCGAACCCTGCGACGGCGCCGGCGATGCGGTGCGCCTGGCGCCGCAGCCCACGGCGCTCCAGCTCGACCTTGCGACGCATCTCCAACTCCGATCTCGACGAAGCCGCCAGCGAGGTCAGGATCCGGTCCAGACCACCTGCTCGCTGGCGGGCATTGAGGGTGAGCGCCGCGACCACCATGTCGGCGGCAGGGTCGTCGACTTCGTCGGCGAACCGGACCAAGGCCTCCGGCAACGGGACCCGGCCGTCCAACCGGGCGGCAAGGTCGCGGACCGGCCCGGAAAGTAGCGGGTGAACCGCCGACAGCGTGGCCGGGATCGCCTGTTCCAGCCCCGCAGCTGCGGTTGCGGTGTCCCGTAGGGACTCCGTCCACGAGGCGATCGCCTCGATCCTGGCGAGATCGCGGCGGCCGGCGGCGGCTCCTCCGAACAGCCGCGGCCAGAGCAGAGCCAGGGCCACCGTGGCCAACCCAGCCAGCGGCCATCGGGTCAGTACCAGTACCAACAGACCTGCGCCGACGGCGGCCGCGGCCTGGCGGAGGCGGCGCGGATCGGTTCGACGTCGGCCCGTCGTCCCGACGGACAAGGCCAGGGGCCCTACGGTGTCGGACATCAGGTCCACCCCTCGGGCTCGGGGCGCCATCCGGCCGCGACCAGGTCCGCCTGACACCGCACCTGGACACCGTGGTGGCGGCGTACCCGGCCGTCTTCGCCTGGAGCCCACAGTTGGTTCGTGGCGAGTTGGCCGTCCTCGGTGATTCCTGCGATCTCACGAACCGACTCCACGACGCGCCGTTGCTGCTGGTCGTCTCGGACGCGTCGGAGGAAGACGATGAAGTCCAACGCGGAGGCAACCAGTCGGACGGTGGCCTCCCACGGCAGCCGTTCGGGCGCCTGGATGGCGTAGGTCGCGATCTTGTGAACCACGTCAGCCGACGAGTTCGCGTGGATGGTGGACAAGGACCCGTCATTGCCCTGGGTCATCGCGTTCAGCATGGTGACGACCTCGTCGCCGAGGACCTCACCGACGATCACCCGGGACGGGTTCATGCGCAGGGTGTCTCGGACCAGGTCGGCCATGGTGACCGCACCGGCTCCTTCGGCGTTGGCGAGCCGCTCCTCGAACGCGACCGCGTTCGGGTGCGCCTCGGTATCCTCGTCCAGCCCGAGCTCCAGGGACCGTTCGACGGTCAGGATCCGCTCCTCGGCTGAGATCTCCGCGGCCAGCGCGCGAAGCAACGTCGTCTTCCCGGCGCTTGTGCCGCCGGCCACCATCAGGTTCTTGTGAGCCTTCACGGCCGCGGCGAGAAAGTCGGCCAACCCGTCGTCCATGGTGTCGAGCCCGATCAGATCCTTCAGCCGCACCCGTCGGTGCCGATGGCGACGAATCGACACCACGGGTTGTCGAGTGACCGACTGAACCCCGTACAGTCGCGAGCCATCCGGCAGCCGTAGATTGACCCGAACGTTCGCGACGTCGAAAGCTCGCGCCGACAGACCTTCATGGGCGGCCAGGGTCTGGATCGTCTCGACGAGCTCCTCGTCGGAGGCAGCGACCGGCCGCACCTTCGCGGTCGACCCGTCGGCGTACTCCACGAAGACGTGCTGGAAGCCGTTGATGTCGATGTTCTCGACGTTCTCGTCGTCCAGGAGAAGTTGAAGGCTGCCTGCGCCGAAGAGCCTGGCCTCCAGGGCGTCCACCAGGTCCTGGCGCACCTCCCAGGTCAGCGCCTGCGCTCCGGACTCGGCCAACTCGGACTCATAGTCGCTCACGACTCGCTGGACCAATGCCTTGCCGTGCTGATGCGCGTCCTGGCCGCCCAGGATCGGCCGGCCGGTTGAACGGCGCCGTGCGATGTCGTCCTGGCGGAGTCGACCCATCTGCGCCTGAAGCCGTTTCACTACGGTGTAGTCGATGTCAGTCATCGCCCACCTTCAGCCTTGACGGTGGCCGCAGGGACTTGCTCGTTGTCGTCGAGGATATGGCTTAGGAGCTTGTTGATCGCGCTGCCCGAACGCATCAGCGGCGTGCGAGCCAGCCGACCGTTCGGCTCCTCTCCCCGCTGGAGCCTGCGCACTGACGCCGGATCGTAAGCGACGAAGCCCGCCCCGACCAGGAACGGCTTGGCTGGCGTCTCGGCCAGGATCCGCCCCAGGTCCGCGACGTGGCCGGGGCCGTGCCGGTTCGAACAGACCAAGACCGGCAACAGGCGGGGAGGTTTGCCGCGATCAGACGCCAGCTCGGAGCTGAGCCGAGTGAGCCGTTCACGCAGCCTGATCACGGATCCCGGGTCGGGTCGGCCAACCACGACCAAGACTTCCGCCTGTGCCGCCATCGGCAGCAGCCGCGAACCGCCGTGCAGTATCCCGAAGTCGACGAACAGCGGGGACGCGCAGACGGCCATCAGGTCCGCCAGCGGCTGCCAATCCGCAACGCCCGAGGCTTGCTCGGCCACCACCGGGCCCGGTACGACGGACACCCCGGATGTGAACGGGTGGGCGTACTTCGCAAACAGGTCCGCCGAACGGTTTGACCTGGCTGCGGTGGCCACCGTCAACACCGTGGGGGCCTTCGGCAGAGCAGCACCTGAGTGGGTGCGGAGCCGGATTGCGAGATCGGCGCCCAGCGGGTCGACCTCCACGACGACAGCCGGATCGGGCAACGTGGATGCGAGTGCCAACGCGGTGGTCGTTGCCCCAGGGGAGCCCTTGTCGGAGCAGATGCCGATCAGCATCAGTGGTCGCCTCCCACCGGCGCCTGGATGATCGCCACTCGGCCCGCCGCCCCATAGGCGGCGACCCGGTTCGCCACCGAACTGGAGACCAGCAGGGTGAACCGGGTGCCGGCGCCCTGGATGGTCTCTACAGAGACCACCGCCGCCGCGGCCGACAGGACCGGCGGCGAGTCCAACTCGTTCGGTGCCCCGGTATCCCCGGATGGGGGGACCGCGAGGATGGCCACCACGTCTCCGGGGCCTAGTCCGGCCGGAGCGCGGGTCCCGTCGAGCTCGACTCCGACCTCCCGCTGGCCAGGCCCCGGCGACGGTTGGGAGA
>JBOHDU010000226.1:0-3716 GCA_050700615.1 Nocardioidaceae bacterium | reverse complement strand
CCGGATCAGGGAGGAGAGCGATCGACCGGTCCGCGCTGCGGCGGCATCGAGGGCACGCCGCTCCTCGTCGGTCAGCGAGATCTGAGTTCGCTGCATGATGTAACCTTACATCAGACACGGGGGCGATCTCTCCCCCGTTGGACTGGCGAGCGGCGATCTCTCGCTCTGGACTCGGTTGTGGCTCAGCCAAGGGGATCTCGCTCCGCCACGGTCGCCTTGTCATCGTGTATCAACCCGCGCTCAGGAGACCGATCCCTGAGGTACGACCCACTCGCACGGCTGGCCTGTGACGCTAGCGATGAGGTCGTAGTCGGCGTCGTAGTGGATCACCACGAGCCGGTGCCGTTCGGCAGTGGCGGCGATGAGCAGGTCCGGGAACTTCACGGTGCCAAGCTGGCCAACCTCGGACAGTGCCTCCTGCACATCGAGGGCGCGGCCCCATATCTCATCGGGCATCGGGAATGACTCGTAGCCAAGGTTGCGGTCGCGCCGGATCTGCTGGTACTCGGTATATGAGCGCGCCGAGAAGCGGACCTCGAGCTCGATGATCCCGCATGTGCCGACGAGACCGGCCTCGATCATCGGGCCGAGTCGCCGAGCGACCGCCCCGACGTCCATTCGGACCAGCGCACTCTTGTCGGCGAGGTGAGTGGCTACCGCCACGCGGCGCGGTATAACTCCTCGTCGCCGAGAACCGACAGATCACCGCTGGCAAGTCGCTGCAGATCGCGGCGACGAGCCGCGAGCGCTGCTACTTCAATGAGAGCGCGGTTGACGGTCTCCACCTTGGTGGTCGTGCCCAACACGGCGCCAGCCGCGGAGGGTGTATCAGTCAGTGCGTCGCGGGCGACGGTGAGGCGCGAGGGCGACCGCTGCCATGTCCATCAGCGCGTCAGCGCGCCCTGGGACTCGGGGGCCGGGGCTCCGCCGGCGCTCGGCGAGTCCGCAGCTGCGGACTGGGGCCCCGAGCCGGCGGCGGTGGCCGTGGCCGAGTCCGCAGTTGCGGACTGATCGGACGGACAGTCCACGTCGAGCGCCCAGCCCTGGCAGCGGTCGAGTAGCCCGACGTAGACCTTCCGTTGCCGTTCCATGAGATCCGCTGCTCATTCGGCATCGTCGGCTTCGAGACTTCAAACGCTCATCCTCCACACAGTGGCCGAGGTCCGTACACGGCCACAAGAACTACTCGCCGATCCGCTTGCGGTGCACAACCGCCGCCCGTCACGCCCCAGCAGGTTGGTGAGGACGTCGAAGTTGCAGGCATCTGTCCGCCACGTCGACAGCTCCCGATCTCGTAGCCATCGGCCATCCAGAGGCAGCGGCAACGCCTTGGCCTCCTCGTCACCGAGACCTTCGACCCGTAGGCGAGCGCCGAGCTCCCGCATCTCCGCTGCCAGGCGCTCCAGGTTCTGCTCCTCGCAGCGGACCAGGCAGTCCAAGTCTCTCGTGCCGCGCCGGACGCCGTAGGCCAATGCGGCGACGCCACCGACAACGAGGACATCGACGCCGTGGCGGTCCAGAGCCTCGACCAGGGTCGGGACGTCAAGGGCAGGACCCTCCTGGTCAGCCTCTCCCGGCATTGTGGCCGACTCGAGCCTCTGCAGCCCTACGGGCGTTCTCCCGTGCCACCAACGCTCGTGCCTTCTCGGGCGTGTCGATCATCCAATCGAGCAGCCCTGGACTTCTTGCCTCGGCGCAGATACTCGACCCAAATCGACGTGTCGGCAAGGACGGTCACGCCGTGCGGTCGGTCCCGCGCAGGTGTCGGGAAACGTCGTCGATATCTACCGTCCCCGCAAGCTGTCGTAGCTGGTCAACGGCGTCGTGAGTGAGATAGAAGCGAACCGCCCGTTGGATCGCCTCGGTCTTCGACACGCCAGGAAGGCGCGCCATCAGCGATGCGAGGAGGGCGTCATCGAGCTCCAAGGTCGTCCTCACGACCACAGTATGCCTACGATCTGGCAGACTGCAGCGGTGGGCCGCCTCACGCCGAGGTACCAGTACCGGGGCCGCGTATGGGGCACTGCGGTCCGCTCGCGTTCGCCAAGGCTTCGTCCGCCGTCACGAGATCCTGGCCCAACCACTCCGCCAGCGCGACATACCACGCGTCGTAGACGGTGAGGTTGTCTCGGAGCTCCCAAGCTCGCGTAGCAAAGGGCTCGAAGGGATACTGGACGGTTCGCACCCTGCGTAGCTGGTCCAGTGCAGCTGCAGCTCGGATCGAGCTGAGCGCGCGGCGCCTGACGAGACTGCGGAGAGCCGATGCCGCCTCTGCGCCGAAGATGGCGGGAACCTGCAGCGTCGACCGACCTCGCAGCTCCTCGCGCGCCAGCTCGCCGTGGACTCCAATACCAACCATGGCATCGACAAAGACCGACGCGTCGATGACGCTCATCAGCGTCAGTGAGATGCTCGGTCGCTTCGTACGACTTCCGCAGCCGACCTTCGTACGAAGCCCTCTGGACCCTCAGCGCCCATACGGCTTTCGACTTCGGCTACGAGCTCCGCCGGAGTTCGCAGGGCAGCGTTTCGCTCCAGTTCGGCCAGCAGGTATTCCTGGAGGCTCATTCCAGCGGCAGCTGCGCGGGCTTGGTAGATGCGGTGGACGGCTTCGGGGACGTTGCGGACCTGTATGGTTGCCACGAAAGGCAGAATAGCGCTTCAAGCGCTATTCTGGCGGCAGGCGACCTGCGACGTAGCAGCGGTAAGGCCAGGCGGCGATCCCGGCTCGACCCTTCGCCTGCCATCCGGGATCACCGGCGGCGGTAGACGTCAGCTCGGTGCTCGATCCGGACCGCATGGACGACGGAGTCGTCTTCGATCAATCGGTAGGTGACCCGGTAAGCGCCACGCCGCGCCGAGAAATATCCGGCCAGCTCACGGCCGAGCGGCTTGCCAACCCGATGTGGGTCCAAGGCCTCTGGGTCCGAGAGGATGTCCACGGCCTCCTCCAGTGAGGCGAGGTCCTCAGGTGAGACCAGCACTGCCGCAGGGTGGCCGTGCTTGGTGATGGTGACGCGGGCGTGGGTCTTCTCCACCTCGGCAACCAGCTCCGAGAGCCGGTTTCGGGCGTCGGCAAGAGCCAGCTCTTCTATAGCCAGAAGTATAGGCAGATCCGAGGAGTGACGGGGCACCTCGGCAAGACACTCCGCTCGAAGCGGCGCGAACTCGCCTGGTGGCGAGGATCGATGGCGGCTGAGAAACCTGTCCAGCCTACGCAAGACTTCCCAATGTGATCCGACACAGAACCGGGAATGATCCACCCTCACCGGAGGTTGCCAGCCTGTGCGTGCCCCGGTCGTCAGCACCGACCAGCGACAGGCCGCCCACCCCTGGTGGCGCGCCATGATCCCCAGCCGCGACATAGCCCGCTGCGTGCAAGTAGCCCGGGTACTCCTCGCACACCTCGACGGTCAGATGGAGATCAAACAAGCCTTACAGCGAAGGGCGCAACCAGCACCAGCAGAGTCAGTGCAGTGCCAGCCCACAGGCACGACGATCAGGCCATGACACCCGGTCCCCCACAGCTGTCAACCGGGCTGGCGGTCGAGCCCGAACGCCAATGCAGCCGCGGCCATCCCAACCCCGCCGCCAACAACTACTGCGCCCAATGCGGCCTCCGCCTGCGCCCGGGCGGGCCGCCATCGTGGAACACCCTCGCCGAGATGTTCAAAGTGGTCACCTACCGGCCACACCTACAGCGCACACTCCTAACC
>JBOHDU010000225.1:0-3708 GCA_050700615.1 Nocardioidaceae bacterium | reverse complement strand
GAGCAGGATTGGCCCGGCAAGCGCAAGGGACTTCCCGAGAGCGGGCCGGGTGCCGTCGCGGGCTGGGGTCGGCGCGTCCTCGCGCTCGGCATCGACTGGGCCCTGTCGCTGCTGGTGGTGGGCGCCTTCATCGGGCACGACGTCTGGACCGGCCGTGGCGCCGCGCAGTGGGCCCCGCTGGCCGTCTTCGCCGCCGAGGCCTGGATCCTGACCACGTTGGTGGGCGGGTCCGCGGGCCAGCTCGTCACCGGCGTGGTCATACGCCGTACGACGGGCGCACCGCTCGACCTGCTCAGGTCCCTCGTGCGCACACTGCTCATCTGCCTCGTGATTCCGCCGGTCGTCTACAACCGCGATCAGCAGGGTCTGCACGACATGGCGGTGGGCTCGATCGCGCTGCGCCGACGCTGACCGCCGACGGGCCGGCGGGCAGCAGGCGGTACCCAGCTCAGCGGTTGCGCGTCGACTGGCGCATAGACTGCCGAGCCTGCTTCAGGCTCGTCGGCATCGGGCCCTTCGGCATCGGGATGCTGGGTCGCATCGCGTCGAGCGCCTTGAGCCGCTGCATGACGTCGGTGATGTCGGCCGGCGTGATGTTGCGCGGGAGCTTCATGATGTGCTTCGAGAGCCGTCGGATCGGGACCTCGCCCTCGCCGTCACCCGCCACGATGTCGTAGATCGGCATCTCGCCGACAACGCGAGCATGCTTCTTCTTCTCGGCGGAGAGCAGGTTGTGCACCCGACCGGGGTTGCCCTCGCCGACGAGGATCACCCCGGGTCGGCCGACCACGCGATGGACGAGGTCCTGGCTCTTCGTGACCGACACGGCCGTCTGCACCTTCCATCCACGCCGCAGCATTCCCAAGGCGGCCGCAGCCGCCCCTGGCTGGCCCTCGACCTGAGCGTAGGCAGCTTTCTCGGCGCGACGCCCGAACAGGATGAGCCACGCCAGCACGCCGGCGGGGATTCCGAGCACGATGCCGGCGATCGGGTGGATCAGGAACCCGAAAACGACCCCGACCACCAGCGCCACCGCGATCCCGAAGGAGAGACACACGATGCCGACCTTGGGGTCCTGCTTCTTGGTCAGCCGGTAGGCATCGATGATCTTGCGGATGTTGCCGCGGCTGTCCTCGTCGGTGGAGCTGTCCTTGCGTGCCATGTGATCGTTGCCTCTTCTTTGCCTCGGTCAGCTCGTGCTGTTGGCGATGAGCCGTCGTGATTCTAGGGCCTGCCGATACAAACGCCCAGCGCGATAGGACGAGCGAACCAGCGGCCCACTCATGACGCCGGAGAACCCGAGCAGCAGCGCCTCGTCGCCGAGCTCTACGAACTCCTCAGGCTTGACCCAGCGCTCGATCGGGTGGTGGCGCAGCGACGGGCGCAGGTACTGCGTGATCGTCAGCAGGTCGGTGCCGACGCTCCGCAGGTCCTCCATCGCCCCGGTGATCTCCGCGCGCGTCTCGCCCATGCCGAGGATCAGGTTGGACTTCGTAACCAGCCCGACTGCTCGGGCCTGGTCGAGGACGTCGAGCGAGCGCTCGTAACGGAAGCCGGGCCTGATCCGTCGGAAGATGCGCGGCACTGTCTCGATGTTGTGCGCGAACACCTCGGGCCTGGCATCGAAGAGCTGGAACAGAAAGTCGGGGTTGCCACTGAAGTCGGGGGCAAGCATCTCGACCCCGACGCCTGGGTTGAGCTCGTGGATCTTGCGGATCGTCTCGGCGTACAGCCAGGCGCCCTCGTCCTCGAGGTCGTCGCGACACACGCCGGTGACGGTGGCGTACCGGAGTTGCATCTGCTGGACGCTCTCGGCCACCCGAAGTGGCTCGCCGACGTCGAGCGCTTCCGGCTTGCCAGTATCGATCTGACAGAAGTCGCAGCGTCGCGTGCACTGGTCGCCACCGATGAGGAACGTGGCCTCGCGGTCTTCCCAGCACTCGAAGATGTTGGGGCAGCCGGCTTCCTGGCACACCGTGTGCAGGCCCTCGCTCTTCACCAGCGCCTGGAGCTGCCGGTAGTGCGGACCCATCTTGGCCCGCGTCTTGATCCACGAGGGCTTCTTCTCAATGGGGGTCTCGGCGTTGCGGACCTCCAGCCGCAGCAGCTTCCGTCCCTCGGGTGCAATCGTCACGTAGCCAACCCTACGCTGCCGCACACGCGTCGAATGGGCTGTGTGGCGTGGACCCGGCTGCCCGCGGACGCAGCCGGAACCACACCGGGCCGACACTGCACAAAGTCGTCACCTTCAGCCGCCGAGTGGCTGCAGCCCGTAGGTGATGGTGGCGCCGGTACTGGTGATCGGCGACCGTGCCGCGCCCACTGCCTCGGTGAGCCGCAGATCGGGAGCCCGCTCGTACGGCGCCCAGGCCAACAGGTCTCGCAGGTGGCCCTCGACGAGCGGCAACGTCTCCTCGACGGTGACGTCGCGACCCAGCTCTGCCGTCAGTGTCGTCACCCCGGCGTCGGCGATGCCGCAGGGGACGATCGCGTCGAAGCCTTCCATCGTGTTGTTGCAGTTCAGGGCGAAGCCGTGCATCGTTACCCCCTTCGACACGCGGATTCCGAGCGCCGCCACCTTGCGCTCGGGCCGACCGGCGTCGGGAGAGAGCCAGACACCGCTGCGCCCCTTGACCCGTCCCGTCGACAGGCCGAGATCCGTGCATACCCGGATCAGCGCCTCCTCGATGCGGCGCACGTAGTCCACGACATACACATGGCTCGGCAGTTTCGCAATCGGGTAGCCGACCAGCTGGCCAGGCCCATGCCAGGTGATCTTGCCGCCGCGGTCGACCTCGATCACGGGGATCTGGATGCCTTGCAGCGGGCGGTCTTGCGGCTCTGTGCGCTTGCCCGCCGTGTAGACGGAGCGGTGCTCGAGGAAGAGGACCGTGTCGTCAATCTCGTCCTCGACGCGCCGGGAGTGGATCCGACGCTGCAGCGCCCAGCCCTCCATGTAGTCGACTGCGGCCGGCCCGAACCCGACCCTGACCACGGACAACTCGCTCACCAGCCCACTGTAACTGGCTCGTCCGGCAGTACGGGTGCGTGAGCCGAGCCTGCCAACTCGGTGCGGTTTCAGCACCGTCGGCCGCTCGCCCGTTGTCGTGTGCACCGAGCAGGTCCACCTCCTGAGGGGGACCGCTCGCGGGGACAACAGTCGCATCCCAAGGCGGGCTGTGGACAACCGACGCGCGCACCGACGTCCGTGGTGCAAGGTGGTCTGGTGCCGCGCACCCGCACCGCTACCGCTCATCGTCACCGCCGCCAGCCGGCCAGCCGACGGGATCGACCGGGTCGCCGCTTCTTCGTCGGTGGCGCAGCGGTGCTCGTGCTCGCCGGCGGCGCGTACGCCGCGGCCGGCCAGCTTCTACCGGGCCTTACCCTCCAACCCAATGCGCCACCGAGCGACACCGGGGGCGGCCAAACGGCGGCCGTCGAGATTGGTGGGCGCGACCGGCCGACACCGACGGCCGAGCAGGGAACCAGCCGTCGGCCGCGGGGTCACTGGCTCTCGGTGCTCGAGCAGATCGACCGCCGCCGAGCCCGCGCCTGGAGTCGCGGCGACCCTCGGCTGCTCCGGGCGGTCTACACCCCGCGCTCGCCGGAGCTGGGCGCCGACCAGGCGATGTTGCGGAGCTACCTCGCTCGGGGTGTTCGCGTGACGGGGGTGCGGCTGAGCTTCTCCCAGCTCGCGGTCGAGTCACA
>JBOHDU010000224.1:0-7556 GCA_050700615.1 Nocardioidaceae bacterium | reverse complement strand
GGGTGACTCCGGCTCGGTCGCGGATGCCCGCCAAGAACGCGTCCCGGTTGGCCACGTCGCGTGCCGCCGACGTCGCTACGAAACGCACCAGCTCGACACGCAACCGAGTGATCTCGGCGGCGTATTCCTCCGTGACGGCGTAGGTCCGCCCCAGCGCCTCGTCGGCGAAGACGCCGGTGCGGTCGACGTCTTGACCGAGACGCACGATCGTCGTACGCCGCAACAGCTCGTGCGCCGTCTGCGTCTGCGCGTCGAGGTCGACGACGAGGAGCCGCAGCGAGTTGGTGCCGCAGTCGATGGCCGCAACCCGGGTCATGTGTCGGCCTCCCGCGCGGGACCCCGCTCGGCCGGCAGCGGGTCTCCCGACGTCAGGTGGCCGGCCGCGACGCAGGGCTCCGGCACCCACCACGGCGCAAGCAGCTCCAGCGCTGCATCACCGATCGGGTTGACGCCCGGGCCGGCCGCCAGCGCATGCGCGACGAGCGCGTGCAGGCACTTCACCCGATCCGGCATACCCCCGGCCGAGATGCCGTCGACCTCGGGCACGTCGCCGTACGACGATCGGCTCGCCAGGTAGGCCCTGTGAGCCGCCCGGTAGCTCGAAGCCAGCCGAGGGTCTGACTGCAACCGCTCGGTCAGATCGCGCATCAGGCCGCTCGCTTCCAGGCTGCCGATGTCGGCGACCGCCCGCGGGCAGGTCAGGTAGAACAGAGTGGGAAACGGAGTGCCGTCGGACAAGCGCGGTGCCGTCGCGACCACATCGGGGTTGCCGCACGGGCAGCGGTGCGCCACCTCGAGCAGGTCACGCGGAGGGCGACGGAGCTGGGCCGCCACGGCCTCGACGTCAGCCGGGCCTAATGCCGGCGTACTCACCGGGAGTGGGACGGCCCCTGGGTCCCGCCTGAGTGCTGCCCCTTCATGCCACCGATCTGCGCAACCGGCTGACGCGATGGTCGCGACTCCGCCGCGACCTGGGCCGGGGACTTGCCGGCCTCGACCACAGAGCCCCACGCCGACTGCCACCAGGCCGGCTGCTCCTTGGGCGCGATGTTGGTGGGCGCGGAGAGCTGGCTCGAACCATCGCTGAGGATCTTGCCGTTGGCGCCGATGACCCGGTAGCCGGTCTGGCCCGGCATCACCCAGCCGAAACGCAACCTGGCCTGGGTCTCGACATAGGCCGGGTCGTGCCAACGGCGCTTGGCCTGCTCGAGCTCGGCCACCGCCTCGGTGCGGGCCACGATCTGACTGCGCAGGGCGTTCTCGTCGTTGCGCTGTTTGAGCCAGGCCCGAGCACTGGATGCATAGGAGACGGCAAGGACTGCGATCACCAGGCACAGGATCGCGGCCCGCCCGGTGAGCTTGGCTCGCGACCTCGGTGCCGGTGTCTGCCCGGGCGCGGGAGCCACCCGGCTGGTGCGACGGGTGGTGGGCGCCACCCCACTTGGCCGTGCCCGAGCCGTGCCACGCCCTGGCCCGGGGGAGGACGTACGACGTCGCGGAGTCACCACAGACGGCCCCGCTACTTCGCCTGGTATCGGGGGAAGGCCGAAAGCCCGGCGAAGCGTGCTGCGTCCTCGAGCTCCTCCTCGATACGGATCAGCTGGTTGTACTTGGCCACCCGTTCGGACCGGGCCGGTGCGCCGGCCTTGATCTGGCCACAGTTTATGGCGACGGCAAGATCGGCGATGGTGGTGTCCTCGGTCTCGCCCGACCGGTGGCTGATCATGCATCGGAAACCGTTTCGATGCGCCAGGTCGACCGCGTCGAGTGTCTCTGTGAGTGTGCCGATCTGGTTGACCTTTACCAGGAGCGCATTCGCGGTCTTCTGGTCGATGCCCCGCTGCAGCCGCTCCGGGTTGGTGACGAAGATGTCGTCGCCGACGACCTGCACCTTGTCGCCAAGAGCCGCGGTCAGCGACGCCCAGCCCGTCCAGTCACCCTCGCCCAGCGGGTCCTCAAGCGACACGATCGGGTAAGCCCCGATCAGCTCCTCGTAGTAGGCGGTCATGTCGTCGGACGACTTGGCGCTGCCCTCGAAGGTGTAGTGGCCGGCCGGCTCGTCGTAGAACTCGCTCGCCGCGGCATCGAGAGCGAGGACGACGTCGGACCCGGGCTTCAGCCCGGCCTTCTCGATGGCGGTGACGATCAGGTCGAGAGCGACCCGGTTGGACTCGAGACTCGGGGCGAAGCCACCTTCGTCGCCTAGCCCGGTGGCGAGCCCGGCGGCTTTGAGGACGCCCTTCAGTGCGTGGTAGACCGTGGCGCCGTACTCGAGCGCTTCGGCGAAGGTCACCGCACCGGCCGGCGCGATCATGAACTCCTGGATGTCGACGTTGCTGTCGGCATGCGCCCCGCCGTTGAGGATGTTGAACATCGGCACGGGCAGCAGGTGAGCGTTAGGCCCGCCGACATAACGGAAGAGCGGTAGTCGGGCCGACTCAGCCGCAGCCTTGGCCACGGCCAGCGAGGCACCGAGGATCGCGTTGGCACCCAGGTTGGCCTTGTTAGGGGTGCCATCGAGGTCGATCATGGCCTGGTCGACGAGTCGCTGCTCGTCTGCCTGCATGCCGACCAGCGTGTCGTGGATCGACTCGTTGACGTGGTCGACAGCTTTGCGCACTCCCTTGCCCGAGAAGCTCGCGCCTTCATCGCGGAGCTCGACGGCCTCGAACCTGCCGGTCGACGCGCCTGACGGCACCGCAGCCCGGGAGATCGTGCCGTCATCGAGGGCGACCTCGACCTCCACGGTCGGGTTGCCGCGTGAGTCCAGGATCTCTCGCGCGCCGACCGCCTCGATGTAGGCCACGGCTGCTCCTTGCCTGCTGGGGGCATCGTCGACGTCAGCCTAGCCGGGCGACCCCTGATCTCCCCGTAGGGCACGCAGTTCCGACTCGCGCAGGGTGGCCATCTCTGCACGTACCCGCACTCGCAGCGCTTGTTCGGCGTCGATGCCGGAGGCGGTGGCGGCGGCCACCAGCGCGAAGAGGACGTCGCCGAGCGTTTGCGCGTCGTACGACGACTGGGTGGGGACCGGAACACTCAGTGGCGCCTTGGAGCGAAGGGCCCGCGACAGCACCTTCTCGGCCAGGCTCAGCGCAGGGAGACCCAGCGAGATCCCGTCCATCGCCGTCTCGCGCGACTTCTCCGCCGCCTTGATCGACTCCCAGTTCGCCTCGACAGCAGCGGCACCGCTCACTTCGGTGCCGGCAAAGACGTGGGGATGACGACGGACGAGCTTCTCGACGATCCCCTCGGCGACGTCATCGATGCCGAACGGTGCGTCGGCGTCCTCGGTCGCGATTCGGGCGTGGAACATCACCTGAAGCAGCACATCGCCGAGCTCTTCTTGCAGGTGCGCCCGGTCACCGCTCTCGATCGCCTCGATCAGCTCGTAGCACTCCTCGAGCAGGTAGCGCACCAACGACTCGTGCGTTTGCTGCCGGTCCCACGGGCACTCCAGGCGGAGCCGGTCCATGACAGTCACAAGATCGATCAGCCGAGCGCCGACCGGATCGAACGAGGCAACCAGGATCACGATCTCCGGGCCTTGCTGGCCCGCTTCAGAGCGGCGTACGACCTCGTCGGCCAGCGCTCGGACCAGCGGTTCGTCGCCGTCGTCGGCGGCCAGCCACACCACCTCGGCGTGGCTCGCCCGCGCCAGCAGGCCGGCCGGGTCGGCAGGCAATGCGGCAACCGGGACACCCTGCGCTTCGACCACGCGAGCGAGGGGTTCAGAGATACTGCCGACGGCCACCAAGTCGGCCGAGCGGATCGCCGCCCAGGCATCGCCGGTCAGGAGCCCGGCGGGGAGTCTCGGTGTCGTCAGCACGACCGTGAGTGTTCCCACCGGACCGCGCTTCGTCAGCCGCAGACCTGAGAGGCCGGCGTGCCCGCCGGTGCGTCGAGCTTCGACGCCGAGCTCAGCTGGGCCTTCGCCGCGGCCGACACCGGGTCGGACAGTGAGCCCGACACCGCCTGGTTGCTGCTGCCGTCCCAACGGCCGTAGCTCGGGTTGACGGTGACGTGCTGCTTCTTCGCGAAGGCGGTCATGTAGGGGGTCGCGGCGTTGAGGTCAGCCTGGGTGACCTTCTCCGCAGAGGTCACCTTGGGGTTCTTCAGGTGCGCGCCGATGAGCGCCTGCTCGAGGTTTGACCGCGCCACATCCTCGAAGTAGCCACGGATGAGGCCGGCGTCCTGGCCGTCGAGCCCCTTGGGCACGGTGCTCTGCCCGGCAAGCCGAGCCACCTCGGCGGGGGTCACCTCGAGCCCGAGGTCTTGGGCCGCCTTGTCCTTGAGCTTGAACGAGATGAGGTCGGACGCCAGCCGAGATCGCAGGAAAGCGACCGAGGTCGACGGCTTCGAGGCCCCCTGCGCCTCGCGCTCCACCTTCTGGTAGTTGCACACCGCGGTGACCAGGCTGTCGACCTGGGCCTGGGAGATCGCGGTGCCGTTGACGACCACGGCATCGCCTGGATGAAGATCGGTCCCGCAGCCGGCGAGAGCCAGCACACACAGCGAGGCAACGGCAACCAACCGGCGGGGCCGGCGTAGGCGGTTCGAAGTCACTGCGGCGCGCTCCTCGTGGTCATGTCGTCGATCACGCGACCCGCCCAATCTAGTACGTCGACGTCGCGCGCCGAGCTCCCCCCGACCCGCGACTGGGCCGGGCGCGGGACCAGGACGCTGTGCGACGCCGCCTTGACCACTGTCTTGGGGTGAAGGCGGTCCATCCGCACCCTGGCGGAGTCGGGCAGGTCGAGCGGGGCGAACCTCAGATAGCGGCCCTGCGCGACGACCTCGGTGAGCCCGGCAGCACGCGCCTTGACCCGCAGCAGTGCGACCGACAGAAGCTGCCCGACCTGCTCCGGAGGCGGACCGTAGCGATCGGCAAGCTCGCCGCGGATCGACTAGACCTCGGTCGCGCTGCGCACCTCGGCCAACCGCTTGTACATCTCGAGGCGGAGCCGTTCGCTCGGCACGTAGTGGTGTGGCAGGTGCGCATCGACCGGCAGCTCGATCCTGACCTCTGCCTCCTCGACCGGGCCTTCACCGCGGTACTCGGCGACGGCTTCACCGACCAGCCGCACATAGAGGTCGAAGCCGACATCCGCAATGTGGCCAGACTGCTCGCCGCCGAGCAGGTTGCCTGCTCCCCTGATCTCCAGATCTTTCATCGCCACCGCCATCCCAGCGCCCAAGTCGGAGTGTTGCGCGATCGTCGCCAGCCGGTCGTGGGCGGTCTCGGTGAGAGGCTTCTCCGGGGGGTAGAGGAAATAGGCGTAGGCACGCTCCCCACCTCTGCCGACCCGACCGCGCAGCTGATGGAGCTGCGAGAGCCCGAGCAGGTCTGCGCGCTCGATCACGAGCGTGTTGGCGTTGGGCACGTCGAGCCCCGACTCGACGATCGTGGTGCACACCAGGACGTCGTACTTGCGCTCCCAGAAGTCGAGCATCACCTGCTCGAGCTGGTGCTCGTGCATCTGTCCGTGGGCGGCGGTGATCCGGGCCTCAGGGACCAGCTCCTGCAGCTGGCGGACCGCTCGGTCGATGCTCTGCACCCGATTGTGGATGTAGAAGACCTGCCCCTCCCGCAGGAGCTCGCGCCGGATCGCGGCCACGACCTGCGCGGGCTCGTAGTTGCCCACGAACGTGAGGACCGGGTGCCGCTCCTCAGGCGGGGTCGCGATGGTCGACATCTCGCGGATGCCGGTGATCGCCATCTCGAGCGTGCGCGGGATCGGGGTGGCCGACATGCTGAGCACGTCGACAGCAGTACGCATCCGCTTGAGCGCCTCCTTGTGCTCAACGCCAAAGCGCTGCTCCTCGTCGACCACCACGAGACCGAGGTCCTTGAGCCGGACCTCGGCGTTGAAGAGGCGGTGGGTGCCGATGACCACGTCGACGGTGCCTTCCTTGAGGCCCTTGATGACGTCGGATGCCTCCTGGTCACTCTGGAACCGGCTCAGCGCCTTGACCACGACCGGGAACCCTGCATAGCGCTCGGCGAACGTCTGCAGGTGCTGCTGCACGAGCAACGTCGTCGGGACGAGCACCGCGACCTGCTTACTGTCCTGCACGGCCTTGAACGCGGCGCGGACGGCGATCTCGGTCTTGCCATAGCCGACGTCACCACAGATCAGCCGATCCATCGGCACCGGCAGCTCCATGTCGTGCTTGACCTCGTCGACGCTCACCAGCTGGTCGGGGGTCTCGACGTACGCGAAGGCGTCCTCGAGCTCGCGCTGCCAGGGCGTGTCGGCGCTGAAGGCGAACCCCTTGGTCGCCTGGCGGGCGGCGTACAGCTTGATCAGCTCGGCGGCGATCTGCCGGACGGCCTTGCGTGCACGGCCCTTGCGCTTGTTCCAGTCGGAGCCACCCAGGCGGTCCAGGGAGGGCTGCTCACCACCGACATAGCGGGTGACCTGGTCGAGCTGGTCGGTCGGGACGAATAGCTTGTCGGCTGGCTGGCCACGCTTGCCGGCGGCGTACTGGATCACGAGGTACTCGCGCGTGGCGCCGGCCACCGTGCGCTGGACCATCTCGAGGTAGCGACCCACTCCGTGCTGCTCGTGCACGACGAGGTCTCCTGTGGCCAGCTCGACCGGGTCGACCTGCTTGCGGCGACGTGACGGCATCCGGACCGTGTCGCGCGCGGTCGCCCGCTGGCTGGTGAGGTCGGCGCCGGTGAGGACGACCAGGTCGAGGGCCGGCGCGACGAAGCCGTGAGCCAGCCGCCCCTGGGCGACGTCGACGACTCCAGGAGCCCCGACGCCGGCAAGGTCGGCCACGAAGCGGGCGGCGATGTCGCGCTCCTTGAGGACCTCGACCAGGCGTTGGCCGGGGCCGTGCCCCTCGGTCACGATCACGACCCGCTGGCGCTCGGCGACCATCCCAGCGATGTCCTTGAGGGCGCCCTCGCTGTCACCGCGGTAGGTCGGTGCGGCCGTGATGCCCAGGGCACGGGTGGCCACGCTGTCGCTGGTGTCGACGTCGATCGCGACGATCTCGCCGGTCTCCGTACGAAGCGGCGGCCTGCCCTCGTCAGACGTGGCATGCGTGGCCGGGCTGGTCGAGCTGGTCGAGTTGGTCGGGCTGGTGGCTAAGCCAGTCGACGCCGCTGAGCCTGCGGGCCAGGCATCGGGGTCGAGACCGAAGGGCGACACCGACCACCAGGACATGCCGCGAGCGAGCGAGTGCCGGCGCACGTCGCCGAAAGACCGGTAGGCGGCCGCGCCAAGGTCGATCGGCGCCTTGCCGCCCCCGGCCGCCGCAGCCCACGATGCCTGGAGGAACTCCTCGCTGGTGGCGCCGAGGTCGTGGGCGCGCGCCCGAACCCGCTCGGGGTCGCACACCAGCACGGTGGCGTCGCTAGGGAGCAGATCGACCAACAGCTCCATCTCGTCGACCAGGGCAGGTGCCAGGGACTCCATCCCCTCGACCGCATGACCCTCGGCCATCCGATCGAGCATCTCGCGCAGCTCCGGATGCTGCTTTGCCAGCGCAGCGGCGCGTGCCCGCACCTCGTCGGTGAGCAGCAGCTCGCGACATGGCGGCGC
>JBOHDU010000223.1:0-5075 GCA_050700615.1 Nocardioidaceae bacterium | reverse complement strand
CCGCAGGGTCGCTCGCGCGGCAAGCCGGACGGTGACGTGGTCGTTGCCTTCGTCGCGCCGGCGCGCGTTCTCCCAACCGTCGCCCATCATGCGCGCACGTCCGGGAAGGAGGAGCTGGGTGGGCGAGGAGTAGAACATGTTGGAACAGTCGACGATCTGACCGCCGTGCTCCAGCGCTGCGAGGTCGACCGTGCCGGTCAACAGCCGCGGGTCGGGCAACGGCCCGCCGTGAACCCGGAACCTGGCCACCCCGCCGTCGGGATAGATCGTGAGTCGCGCATGAGTGTAGTTGCGCTCGTCACGCACCTCGAAGAAGTTCTCCGTGTCACCAGAGACGCCGGACTTCGCGACCAGGGTGACCCACTCGGAGGCGTCGAGCTCGGCCGGCGACGGGTAGCCCTCGACGCTGGTGGCCTCGACGGACGCGTGCGGCGGGTAGTTCCCGGTGAACCATGCCGTGTCGATGCAGACCCCGCGGATCACCCCGGGCACCCCGAGTCGGACCACGGCGTAGTCCTGGCCGGGCTCGCGCCGTCGCCGGGTTTCCCACCCGTCGTACGTCTTGCCCTTGTGGCCGAACTCCGTCGAGAAGCCGGGCCGCCCGGGCTTGATGAGGTTCTCCCGCTCGGCGAAAAGCTCGTCGTTGGCGAAGACCACGCTGCCTGCCAGCGAGCGCGAGGCGAGGTCGGGGAGTTGGGTGAACTCGGGCAGGTGCTGGGTGTTCTGGCTTCCGCTCATGCTCCTCCTCGGGCCAGGAGCCGTCCACGTGGCTCGGCGTCGATGTTGATGCGTTCACCGCGCAGCCAGGTGCTTCGGACCGCGCCGGTCAGCCGGCGGCCGTCATAGGCCGACACGGGATTCTTGTGCTGCAACCGTCGTACGTCGACCACGAACTCCTCCTCTGGAGCGAGTATGCAGAAGTCGGCATCACTGCCGGGCGCGAGTCGCCCCTTCCGGTGCAGCCCGACCAGCCTCGCCGGGGCCGCGCACATCCATCCGGCCACGTCGGCAAGCGACAACCCGCGCTCCCGAGCGCCGGTCCAGACTGCCGACAGCCCGAGCTGGAGCGAGGAGATCCCACCCCAGGCCGCCCCGAAGTCCCCGGTATCGAGCCGTTTGAGATCCACCGTGGCCGGTGAGTGGTCACTGACGACGAGGTCGATCGCGCCCGCGCCCAGCCCGGCCCACAGCCGCTCGCGGTTGTCGCGCTCGCGGATGGGCGGGCAGCACTTGAACTCGGTTGCGCCGTCGGAGATCTCCTCGGCGCAGAAGGTCAGGTAGTGGGGGCAGGTATCCGCGGTGACGCGTACGCCGTCGCGACGGGCCGAGGCGATCAGGTCGAGCGCGTCCGAGCTCGAGACATGCAGGATGTGAAGCCGGCAGCCGATCCAGCGGGCCAGCTCGAGCGTCTCGGCGATCGCCAGGCTCTCAGCACCACGCGGCCGCGACGCCAGGAACCTGGGATAGCTGGACCCGTGGGGCCGCGGCGAGTGTTCGATGACGTCCGGGTCCTCCGCATGCACGATCAGCAACCCGTCGAAGGCCGCGATCTGCCGCATCGCCTGCTCGAGCTGACGCCGATCCAGCGGGGGGAACTCATCGACGCCTGAGGGCAGCAGGAAGCACTTGAATCCGAAGACGCCTTCATGGTGGAGGGCTGGCAGGTCTCGCTCGTTGCCGGGCACGGCACCGCCCCAGAAGCCGACGTCGACGAACGCCTGGCTCTGCGCCGCCTTACGTTTGGTCTCCAGCGCGGCCGACTCGACGGTTGGCGGGATGCTGTTGAGCGGCATGTCGAGGAGCGTCGTCACCCCTCCGGCGGCCGCCGCCTTCGTGGCCGTCGTGAAGCCCTCCCACTCGGTGCGGCCGGGCTCGTTGACGTGCACGTGGGTGTCGACGAGCCCGGGGAGGAGCACCTCGTCGTCACGCAGCTCCACCACCTGCCGAGCCGCGAGATCGGCTCCCCAGTTCTCGACGACCGCTATCGTCCCGTCGCTGACTCCGACGACGCCGGACAACTCCCCCGCTGGGCCTACCATGCGCGGCGCCCGGATCACCAGGTCGAGCTCGGTTGCCATGGCGACTCCTTCCGGGTGGTCGGGCGGGCGGGCGTGCCTTCGGCGACGGACGGCGTACTCAGACCCATCCCGGCACGGCGTGCCAGGCCGAGCCGGGGTCTGATCCGCCCGCGCGCACCACGCTCGCTTCGATCAGCCCGTACGGGCGGTCGGCGGCGTAGAAGACCTCGTTGGGGTTGTCGAGCCCGAAGGGGGCGAGATCCACCAGGAAGTGATGTTTGTTGGGTGCGGAGAACTTGATCTCGGCGATCTCCGGGTGGCTTTCGAGGGCCGCTTCCCCCATGCCGTACAACGTCTGCTGCAGGGCCTGGCTGTGGATCTGTGCAAACCGCTGGAGCAGCAACCGCTTGACCGCCTCGTAGGTCTTGTCCCAGTCGACGTCGGTGTGCTCATAGCGCCAGCGGGCGACCAGCGACGTGGCCAGGATGCGGTCCGACGCCTCGGGGAGGGTCGTGTAGGTGTCCTTCATGAAGCCCTTGAACTCCGACCCTGTCGACTTCAGCACGACCAGGTCCTTGATGCCCGACACGACGTAGGCGCGGCGGCGGCTGCCCCTCCCGTCGACGTTGACGATCGTGCTTCGAGTCCCGCTTCCGCCCCTGACGAAGGAGTGGTCGTGCTCCTCGCCGTCTACCTCGATGCGTAGCCAGGTCGCCTCGTCGATCTCTATCCGCGCCCCGTCGGCGATGGGGACCTGTGCCAGGAAGTGGTCGGCGAGGGTCAGGGCGAAGTCCTCGATCGCGTCGATGCTCTTCTCCTTGGCGAACGCGAAGACCGTGTTCTTCTGGCTGTCGGTGGGCAGCACGTCGGCTTGATCGCCGCGCACGTGCGCAGCCGAGAAGTCACCACGCAATGCGCTCGAGATCGTCAGGTCGCGGATCTCGTGGCGCGGGCCGTTGCGGTAGACGCGGACCAGGTGGATCTCCGCCTTGCCGTACTGGTTCGGTCCCAAAACGATGCCCATCGGCTTCAACTCCCTCGGTAGGTCGAATAGGCGAACGGGCTGAGCAGCAACGGCACGTGATAGTGCTGGGTCGAGTCACCGACGGCGAACGCGATGCTGACCTCGGGGAAGAAGTAGGTCGTTGCCTGGGCGGCGGCGTAGCCTGCGGTGTCGAAGACCAACCGGTACGTTCCGGCCCCGATCTGGTCAGGGCCGAGCGCCGACACCCGACCCTCCTCGTCGGTGCGTGCCGAACCCACCGTCTCTGGAGCCGCATCGGTGACCCGCTCCAGCCGAACCAGTACGCCGACCGCCGGGCGCCCCGAAGCGGTATCGAGCACATGCGTCGTGACCGCACTCATCAGGCCACCACCTTGCGCAGCCGGACGAGAGCGATCTTGCGCAGCTCGTCGGCGACCACCTGCTCCTCGGTGGCGTCGTCGTTGTCCAACCGGCCGCGAGCCGCTTCGAGTATCTGTTGCGCGTCGAGCCCGCTCGCACAGATCAGGAACACCCGGCCGAAGCGCTCCTCGTAGGCACGGTTGGCATCAGCGAGGTCGACTTGAGTCTGCTGGTCACGGCTCACGGAAGACTGCTCTCCACGAGACCATGCCGCCTCCGGGCTGGGACCTGACACCCGCTCGCCGATCCGCGGGTGTGCCGCGAGCGCTCGGTCGACTTCGGCGGGGGTCAGAGTACGAGCAGCTGCGCTGGCCGTGCGCAGCAACGCCTCCCGGTCCGGGTAGGGGCGCTTGGAAAGCACGGCGCCGACCCACGTCGGCGCGTCGCAGCACTTCGACAGCGTCTGGGTGAGCCCGTCCTCCCCGGCCGCGTTGAACTCCTCGAGCGTCACCGGCATACCCGCACCGGAGACAAGTCCTTCACGCGCATACGGGGGAGGCTACCGCCTCCCCACGCCCGACCGCCGAAGGCCACCCGGTCCCCCGTCGTCCCCGTCCCGCGGCCCCTCTCAGTCCCCTCAACCCGTGAGCACGTTCGCGGTTCATCAAGGTATGCAGGCGAACCGTCAATTCCCACGGCGTGTACGGCGTGGGAAGTGACGGTTCAGCGTCATACCTTGATGAAGCGTCTCCGCATGGAAGGTATGGCGGCAGCGTGGGGCTAGCTGGGGGGACGACGGCCACGGGCGAGGTCGGCGAGGTGGGGAAGGGTGGTGCCGACGAGGTCGGCGAGCTCTGCCGCCACCACCGCACCACAATCGACCCCGCGCATGACGAACCCGGCCAGCGCGGCAGCGGTCGCCGGCTCGTCGAGATAGCCCGCGGTGGACCCCTCGACGTACGATCGCAGCCGCGCCGCCGCACCGGGCAGTCCTTCGCGATAGAAGGCGTACGTCGCCAGGTAGCGGGTGGGCAGCTGGGCTGGATGCAGGTCCCAGCCCTGGTAGAACCCTCGTTCCAGTGAGCGTCTGACCAGTCGGGCATGGAGGCGCCAGGCGGCCCGGACCGCGTCGGCATCCCCGACCGGCAGGATGTTCGTCGACCCGTCGGACACGTGCACCCCGGTGCCGGCCGCGGCTACCTGCATCACCGCCTTCGCATGGTCGGCCGCGGGGTGGTCCAGGCTCTGGTACGCCGCGGCAACGCCGAGCGAGGCGGAGTAGTCGTAGGTGCCGAAGTGCACGCCGGTGCATCGGCCCGCCGAGGCATGCACCATCCGCGCCACGAGCGCCGTGCCGTCGGCACCGACGATCGCCTGGGGTGTCTCGACCTGGATCTCGAACAGCAAAGAGCCGACCGCGACGCCATGCGCGCCCTCCAGCCGCTCGCAGACCCTCACCATCGCCTGAACCTGGTCGACCGACGTGACCTTCGGAAGCGTCACCACGAACCCGTCCGGCGGGCCGCCCGCCGCCACCAGGCCTGAGACGAACCCGTCGAGGGTGTGCAGGCCGCGGCGTCGGGTGGGTGCCTCGAAGCTTTTGAACCTGATGCCGGTGCGCGGCGCAGACTCACCTGAACGGGAAGACTCGGCAAGGGCTTGGGCGGCGGCCGCCACATCTGCGTCCTCCTGCTGCTCGGCCCGGCTTCCGT
>JBOHDU010000222.1:0-2078 GCA_050700615.1 Nocardioidaceae bacterium | reverse complement strand
GAAGCGGTTGTAAGTCATGCCGTTCGCGCGGGCGCCGGCATTGATCCGCTGGATCCACAGCTGACGGAAGTCACCCTTGCGCGCCTTGCGGTCGCGGTAGGAGTACGTCATCGAGTGGAGCATCTGCTCCTTGGCCTTGCGGTACAGGCGCGAACGCTGCCCGCGGTAGCCGGCTGCTCGGTCCAGGGTCTCCCGGCGCTTCTTCTGGGCGCTGACCGCCCTCTTGACGCGTGCCACTTCTAACTCTCCTCAAATCCATGGGTGTGATGTTCACGCCAGCTGCGCGAGGACGATCACTTACCGAGCAGCTTCTTGATCTTCTTGGTGTCGCTCTTCGAGAGCTCTACGGTGCCGGTCATCCGGCGGGTGAGGGTGGAAGGCTTGCGCTCGAGGTTGTGGCGCTTGCCCGCCTTTTGGCGCACGATCTTTCCGGAGCCCGTGATCTTCACGCGCTTGCCTGCTCCGCTGTGGCTCTTCATCTTCGGCATGGTGCCGGCTCTCCGTCTCTTGTTGCGCCCACCTGCGTAGTGGGCGCGCGTGTCAGTGCTGCTGCTGGTTGGTCTGCGTCATACTGCGATGCTGCCCTCGGTCACCCGAGGCGACGTACGCCCCCGTGGCCTCGCACGAGACCACGCGGCCGGCCGGCGCTGTCACATGTCCGGGTCGATGTTCTCCGAGCGTCGCCGGGCCCTCTTCGGCTCCTCGTGAGCAGCCGCGGAACGCTCCGACCGCTCCGCGCGCTCGGCGTCCCGGTCGGCCGCCCGGTAAGCGGCGCGTCGGTCGCGCTCGGCCCTGGCCTCCGCCTTCGCCTCCGCCTTCTTCTTGTGCGGCCCGATCACCATGGTCATGTTGCGGCCGTCCTGCTTGGGCGTCGACTCGACGAACCCGAGCTCCTGCACGTCTCCGGCGAGTCGCTGGAGCAACCGGAAGCCGAGCTCGGGTCGGTGTTGCTCACGACCGCGGAACATGATCGTGATCTTGACCTTGTCGCCCTGCTTGAGGAAGCGCACCACGTGACCCTTCTTTGTCTCGTAGTCGTGGGCGTCGATCTTGGGACGAAGCTTCATCTCCTTGATGACCGTGTTGGTCTGGTTGCGCCGGGTCTCGCGGGCCTTCTGGGCGTTTTCATACTTGAACTTGCCGTAGTCCATGAGCTTGCAGACCGGCGGTCGTGCATTTGGGGCAACCTCGACGAGATCGAGATCGGCCTCTTGGGCCAACCGCAGTGCATCATCGATTCGAACGATTCCGACCTGCTCACCGCCGGGTCCGACGAGGCGTACCTCCGAAACCCGGATTCGGTCGTTGACGCGTACCTCTGTGCTGATGGGTCCTCCTGTTGGTCGTCCTGTGGTCCACGCGGAGGTCAGCAGCCGAAAACGAAAATGGCCTCCGCACCTACACGTACGGAAGCCACCGGCAACGGGTCCTGCCGGACCCGACGGCGAGACGAATCTCGCGACCTGACCCGACGACGCACGCGTCGATGCGGGTGGGAGGTGGCCTCCGCTTGTGCACCTGTCGGAACACGCTCGGTGCTGGAGGGATTCCGGCACCGAGCAAGCCAACAGGCTGGTCAGGCGACAAGGTTACCAGCGCCTGCGCCGCCCCGTCACCTTCGCGGCGACCACGCCGATGCAGAACCACCCCACGCACTTCGTCGTGCCCCACGCGGACCCGGCGGGCAACGACCCGCGCCGCTCGACGGGCGACCGTGTTGGTCGTAGGCCGGGCGGGGAGGGGAGATGTGGGGTGAACGCTGGCCGTGGTTGCGCGGCCTGGACTTGTGCGGGTGTGACACGCTAGGGGTGTGGGATCTTACGACTCCGCCTTGTGGCTCGCCAACGCACTGATCCTGACCGCGCTACTGGGCATCATCGCGGTGTGGCGGTGGCGAGCCCGCGGGCTCGCCACCGGCCTTCGCTGGGTCGGCATCGCGCTGATCCCCCTCGCCCTCTACTTCACTCGACTGCTCCGACTGGCGTGGAACATCGCCTCGGAGATCACGTCTTTCGTCAGCGGTTTCGTCTTCCACCCGACGGTTTGGCTCGGGCTCATCCTGGCGGTCATCGCGATCG
>JBOHDU010000221.1:0-5096 GCA_050700615.1 Nocardioidaceae bacterium | reverse complement strand
GGGGCTGAACCGGGATCCACCGATGGCCAGCGTCGTGAGCGTCCCCAGGTGGGGGTGATGGCAGGGGGCCCGGCGCGCTGCTGACCAAGCCGGCAGCATGAAACGCGTTGCTTATACCGGTTGACCTCGCCCCCACATCGTGGCGCGCAACAGGCGGAGAGCGGTGGTCCGGGTTGAACCCTCGAGACCGCTCTGCCGTGCCATCAGCGGGCGTACGCTCTAAGCACGTACCGTCACAGCGGCACTCGGGGAGTCCTCGTGACCTTTCGGCGCCTCGCCTCTTCGTGGTATCGGTGTGTCACCACATCGTTATCGTCGCGTCATCGCATGGAGGGCCGAGGGTTGCCAGGATCGTTACCGCCGAACCCCGGGTCAGGCTTCTCGGTGTGGCAGGCGTCAACGCCGGACATTGACAAGGAACGGTCTCGATGTGGCCAAGACTCGTGAGGGGACCCCGATGAGCAGCTTCGACTCGTTGGTGACCGTGACCCGTCGCGTCAGCGACAACGTCGAGAAGGTCATCGAGGGCAAGCACGATGTGGTGCGCACAGCGATCAGCGTGCTGCTGGCTGAAGGCCACCTGCTGATCGAAGATGTCCCCGGCGTCGGCAAGACGATGCTGGCGAAGGCGCTGGCACGCTCGATCGACTGCTCGGTCAAGCGGATCCAGTTCACCCCCGACCTGCTGCCCTCCGATGTCACCGGCGTCTCGGTCTACAACCGGGAGACCCGCGAGTTCGAGTTCCGTCCCGGCGGGGTCTTCGCCAACATCGTCGTCGGTGACGAGATCAACCGGGCCTCTCCCAAGACTCAGTCGGCGCTGTTGGAGTGTATGGAGGAGCGCCAGGTGACGGTCGACGGCACCACGTACGAGATGCAGGCGCCGTTCATGGTGATCGCCACCCAGAACCCGATCGAGATGGAAGGCACCTACCCGCTTCCGGAGGCGCAGCGGGACCGGTTCACGGCGCGAGTCTCGATGGGCTATCCCGTCCCCGCCGCTGAGCTCGCCATGCTCGACACGCACTCGACGCGCAACCCGCTCGACGACCTCGAGCCGGTCACTGACGCCGCCGAGATCGCCAAGCTTGTCGACACGGTCCGCAGCGTCTACGTCTCCGAGCTCGTCAAGCAGTACGCGATCGACATTACGGCGGCCACTCGACACTCCCCCGACCTCCGGCTGGGTGCCTCGCCGCGCGCCAGCCTGCACCTGGTCCGCGCAGCCCGGGCGCACGCGGCGCTCGAGTCGCGCGACTACGTGATCCCCGACGACCTGCAGCTGCTGGCCGTGCCGGTCCTCGCTCACCGGCTCATTACCGGGCTCGAGGCGCAGATGGGTGGCCGCACAGCGGAGCAGGTCGTCACTGCCGTGCTCCGGACCCTGCCCGTGCCCGAGACCAACCCGGCCGCCGCCGAGCGCCGCTAGCACGGCTCGTTGGCGTCATGCGCTCGGCACTCTCGATCCTGACCACCCGAGGTCGTGCGTTCCTCACGGCCGGCATCACCTGCCTGCTCTGTGCGCTGCTGCTCGGCCAGAAGGACCTCCTGCGGGTGGGGCTGCTTCTGGTCGCGCTTCCGTTGATCACCGCAATCGTGACCAACCGCGCGCGCTATCTCCTCTCGTGCGCACGCGAGCTGACCCCGGCCCGGGTGCCGGCCGGGCAGACGTCCACCGTCACGCTCCACCTCGAGAACCCGGGGCGGGTGCCTACCGGCCTGATGCTCCTCGAGGACCAGGTGCCCTACGTGCTCGGCAGCCGGCCGCGCTTCGTGCTGGACCAGATGCGGCCGAAGTGGAAGCGAGAGATGGCTTACACCGTCCGGTCAGACGTGCGAGGCCGTTACGGCATCGGGCCGCTGACCGTGCGGATCAGCGACCCGTTCGGGTTCGTCGAGCTGAACCGGTCCTTCTCCGCGAAGACCAACCTCGTCGTCACGCCCACGATCGAGAACCTGCCGGTGACCAGGCTGTCGGGTGACTGGTCGGGAACCGGAGACAACCGGCCCCGGGCATTCGCGTCCGCCGGCACCGAGGACGTCACGGTGCGCGAGTACCGCACCGGCGACGACCTGCGTCGCATCCACTGGCGGGCCACCGCTCATGCCGACGAGCTCATGGTGCGGCGCGAGGAGCAGCCGCACCAGAGCCGGGCCACGCTCCTGCTCGACACCCGAGGGGTGGCCCACCGCGGGTCCGGGCCGGCGTCGTCCCTGGAGTACGCCGTGTCCATGGCCGCATCGGTCGTCTCGCACCTGTCAGGTCAAGGCTTCGTGGTGCGCATGTTGACCGACGACTTGAGCGCCGCCGACAGCGCCTGGCACGACCGCGGAATCAGCGCGCCGGCCGAGATGGAGCTGCTGCTCGACACGCTGGCCGTCGTCCGCAGCAGCGTGCGAAGGTCGTTCGGGTCTGGATCGGCGGAGCAGGGTTCGACCGGCCTGGTGATCGCGATCCTGGGCAGCGTGAGCGCGATCGACGTGGCCAGCCTGTCCGCGCTACGCGCCGGCTCCACCCGAGCACTCGCCGTCCTGCTCGACGTCGAGAGCTGGTCCAAGGGTGGCGGGACGGTGGTCGCCGGCTCATCGGCGCAGAGCCAGGTGACCCTCCTCCAAAAGAGCGGCTGGGCGACAGTGCTGGCCCGACCGGGTGACCGGATCCCCGCGGTGTGGCGCGATCTGGCCAACACCCGCCCGATGCACCGGGACTTCACCGCCGAGGTGCGCGCTGCGAACGTGAACCTCGACCCGGTCGAGGATGGTCCTGCCGCATGACCGCCGCCCTGAACGAACGGCATCGTCTGGCCTTCCTCGGCTGGCTCGCGACCGTGGCCGGATCGCTCAGCTTCTTCCCCGCGTTGGCGAACAAGGACTTCCTCTTGTTCGGCGCGATGCTGTCTGCACTCGCCGTCGCGATCGGGGTCGGCCTGCGACAGCTTCGGGCCCCCAGCCTGGTCGCTGCTCTCGTGCAGCTCGTCGTGGTCGTGGAGATCCTGGGGCTCAGCTACGGGGGGCACGCCAAGTTCTGGGTGATACCGACGGCGGGGTCCTTCGACGAGATCTCCGCGAAGATCCGGCATGGCATCGACATCGCCAACCGGTTCGCCGCACCCACCCCCGAGACCGCTGGGCTCACCTTGCTGGTGGTCTTCTTGATCGCGGTGGTGGCAGTCCTCGTCGACTACCTGGTTGCCGGAATCGGCCGGGTCCCGCTGGCGGGGCTGCCACTGCTTGCCCTGTACACCGTTCCGGCCGCCGCACTCCCGCATGGGATCCCGGCGCTCGCTTTCCTCCCCGGTGCGATCGCCTACATCGTCTTGCTGATGACGGCCGAGCGCGACCGGCTGGCGCATTGGGGCCGGTTCGTGGCCCGAGGCACGACGGCGCTCGCCTCCGACAGCCTCGACGCCTCGGCATTGTCGGCGAGTGGGCGACGGATCGGGCTGGCGGCATTGGTGCTGGCGGTCGGGGTTCCCGTCCTGCTGCCGGGCTTCACCTCCGGTATCTTCCACGGCGGCAACGGCATCGGGCCGGGGTCGAAGGTCCTCAGCTTCGGGGACCCGATGGTCAGCCTCGCTCACAGCCTGCAGCAACCGCGGGCAGAGAACCTGTTGGCCGTGTCGAGCAGGGTCGAGCCGGAGTATCTGCGGATGGTCGTCCTCGACAAACCCGGGCCGGACGCCTGGACGGTGAACGGCGTCAACCTCGGCGACACGATCTCGACGGCCAGCCAGCTTCCAGCACCGATCGGGCAGAACGTTGATGTCCCGGCGTCGCTGCACCAGATGTCGATCACTCCGCTGGCCAGCTTCCCGAAGGACAGCGCCTGGCTGCCGGTGCCCTACGACATGAGCTCGACCGACGTCGACTCCGCTTCGTGGGGCTTCGTTCCCAGCGACTCAACGGTCGTTGCCACCAGGGTCGGGGCAGCATCGGTGCTGCCGCCCTACGATGCGCACTACGGCCTGGTCGACCCCAGCGAAGCGCAACTCGAGAACGCCAGCCCGCCTCCGTTGGACATCGTCCGCAAGTTCGGCACCGTGCCGTCCTCGGTCCCCTACGTCATCACGCAGACCGCGGCCCAGGTCACGACGTACGCCAGCAACGACTACCAGCGAGCGCTGCTGCTCCAGAACTTCTTCCGGAAGCCGAGCCAGTTCACCTACGACGTGCACGCCGCGTACGGCAACGGCTACAACGGGATGGCCGAGTTCCTTCAGAAGCGCCGGGGCTACTGCCAGCAGTTCGCGGCGACCATGGCGATGATGGCCCGCACCCTCGGGATTCCGTCGCGCGTGGTGGTGGGCTTCCTGGCGCCGGAGCGGGTCAGCCAGAACACCTACGTGTTCACGTCCCACGACCTGCACGCCTGGCCGGAGCTCTACTTCTCCGGCGTCGGCTGGGTCAGGTTCGAGCCGACCCCCGGCAACGGCGCGGTCCCGCCCCAGTGGGCCCCGTCGACCGCCGCCCCCACAAGCATCCCCACCGCCTCAGAAGGCCCGAGCCGGCCCAACCACGTTCCCTCGCTGAACCAGACCCAGCACTCGACCGCGTCGCTGGGCTCCGGAAGCAACGGTTCCAGCGGCGGTGGCGCACCACCGTCGAGGCTGTGGCTGCTGGTGCCTCTCGTCATCGCGCTCCTGCTGGCGCCGGGCGCGGCTCGGCTCGCAGTCAGGCGGAACCGGATGACGCGTCCGATCGATGCTCCCGACGCGGCGGAGTCGGCTTGGCGCGAGCTGCGGGACCATATGCGGGACCTCCGGGTCCCCTGGCGCGGGTCGATGACGCCGCGCGCCCGCTCGCGCGCCGTCCAGCCGTTGCTGGCCGGCAGCCCGGCCGGCCTGGCCGCCCTGAGTCGTCTCACCGTTACGGTGGAGCGGGCCCGCTACGCGGCGACGCCCTCCACCGGCTCGAACCCGGCCAGCGATGCCCGTGAGGTCATGGCCGCGATCTCGCGAACCGCAGAGTGGCCGACCCGAATACTCGCCATGTTCTGGCCGAGCTCGCTCATGCCCGACCTCAAGCTGGGCTGGCGCAGGCTCAGCTCCGCGCTCCGACGCACCTGACCGCGCACCGGTGACCCAGCGGCCCGGTGT
>JBOHDU010000220.1:0-3789 GCA_050700615.1 Nocardioidaceae bacterium | reverse complement strand
AGGGTGAGGAGCGCCATTGCGATCACCTGGCTCGTGAACGCCTTGGTCGACGCGACGCCGATCTCGGGGCCGGCGTGGGTGTAGATGACCGCGTCGGACTCGCGCGGGATCGTCGAGCCGTTGACGTTGCAGATGGCCAGCACCCGCGCCCGCTGCTGGCGGGCATGCCGAAGGGCCATCAGCAGGTCCATGGTCTCGCCGCTCTGACTGATGGCGATGACCAGCGTCGACCGCGTGAGGATGGGATCGCGGTAGCGGAACTCAGAGGCCAGCTCGACCTCGCACGGGATGCGCGTCCAGTGCTCGATCGCGTACTTGGCGATCAGACCGGCGTGGAACGCGGTGCCGCACGCCACGATGATGATCTTGTCGATCGCCCGCAGCTCCTCCTCCGACAGCCGCATCTCGTCGAGCTGCAGCCGACCGGCCTCGGTCAGCCGGCCGAGGAGGGTGTCTGCGATCGCCTGCGGCTGCTCGGCGATCTCCTTGAGCATGAAGTAGTCGTAGCCGGACTTCTCGGCAGCAGCGACGTCCCAGTCCACGTGGTAGCGGATCCCCTCGGCAGGCCGACCCTCGAAGTCGGTCACGGTCACGCCCTCGCGGGTGATCGTCACCACTTGGTCCTGGCCCAGCTCGAGTGCCGCTCGCGTGTAGTCGATGAACGCCGACACATCCGACGCGACGAAGTTCTCGCCCTCGCCGAGCCCGACGACTAGCGGGGAGTTCCGTCGGGCGGCGACGACCCGGTCGGGGTTGTCCTTGGCCACTGCCACCAAGGTGAAAGCGCCTTCCAGCAGGCGGCAGACGCGCTGCATCGACGTGGTCAGGTCGACGCCGGTGCCCAGCTCCGCCTCGAGGAGGTGAGCTACGACCTCCGTGTCGGTCTCGGAGCCGAGCTCGTGGCCCGACGCCTCGAGGCCGGCGCGTAGCCGCGCGAAGTTCTCGATGATCCCGTTGTGCACGACGGCCACGCACCCGTGCGCGCCCAGATGCGGATGGGCGTTGCGGTCGGTCGGCTGACCGTGCGTCGCCCAGCGGGTGTGCCCGATGCCGGTGGTGGACTCCGGAACCTGTGTGGCGGCCAGCGCCTTGTCGAGGTTGGCGAGCTTGCCCGCACGCTTCTCGGTAAACAGCCCACCGTCGGTGACGAGGGCCACGCCGGCCGAGTCGTAGCCCCGGTACTCGAGCCGGCGCAGGCCGTCCATCACGATCCCGAGCGCCGACCGAGCGCCGACATACCCCACGATTCCGCACATGGGCGCCAGCCTACCGACGGGCCGGTTCCGGGTCGGTCGACACCGCGCTGCGCCAGTGGTCAGCCGGCTTCGGGTCGATCGTCGCCGGATCTGGGCGGACGCGACTCGGCCCGGTGAGTGACGCGATCCGGGTCGGGGGACAATGACGGCCATGCTCCACGACCACGCCTCCCCGTACGTCGAGCTCGACCGCTCGGCGTGGGCCCGGCTCGCCGACGCGATGCCGTCGCCTCTGTCGGCGGCCGAGGTCGAAAGGCTGCGGGGGCTCGGCGACCAGCTTGACCTCGACGAGGTGGCCGACGTCTACCTTCCCATCTCGCGACTGCTGAGCCTCTACGTCCGGCACGTCGGTGCGTTGTATCGCGCCACGGAGACCTTCCTCGGTGAGAAGCATCCGGAGCGGACCCCGTTCGTGATCGGCATCGCCGGGTCGGTTGCGGTCGGCAAGTCCACCACCGCCCGGTTGCTGCGAGAGCTGCTGGCCCACTGGCCCGAGCATCCCAACGTCGCACTCGTCACGACCGACGGGTTCCTCTACCCCAACGCAGAGCTCGAGCGGCGTGGGCTGCTCAATCGCAAGGGCTTCCCCGAGTCCTACGACCGCGCCGCACTACTCAAGTTCGTGATCGACATCAAGTCCGGCCTCGAGCGGGTGACGGCGCCGGTCTACTCGCACCTCGAGTACGACGTGATGCCGGCACGCAGCCTGGTCATCGAGCGGCCCGACATCGTGCTTGTCGAAGGACTCAACGTGCTGCAGCCGGCCCGCGTGACGGGCGACGGGCGGGTGCGGCTGGCGGTGCACGACTTCTTCGACTTCAGCGTGTATGTCGACGCGGCCACCCCGAACATCCGGAACTGGTACGTGCAACGCTTCCTGCGTCTGCGCGAGACGGCGTTCCGTGACCCCGCGTCGTACTTCCGCCGCTACGCACGCCTCACGGAGGAGGACGCAACCAAGCAGGCGGAGAGCATCTGGGACGAGATCAACGGGCCGAACCTCGACACCAACATCAAGCCGACCCGCAGCCGCGCCACGCTCGTGCTGCGTAAGGACCACGACCACTCGGTCCGCTACGTCCGCCTCCGCAAGCTCTGACACCCCTCCTGTTCGAACGTGAGCGGCAGAGTCAGGGACGGAGGGTGACGTGGTCGGGGGTCAGCTCCTTGACCGACCGCGCACCCAGCAGCTGTTGGGTGCGCCGGAAGTCCGCCGCCAGCAGGTCGACCGCCTTCCGCACGCCACGTTCACCGCCGGCCATGAGCCCGTACAGGTAGGCCCTGCCCACCAGTACGGCGGTGGCTCCGAGCGCGACAGCCGCCAGGGCGTCAGCCCCGTTGAGGATCCCCGTGTCGACGAAGACCTCTGCCCGCCCGTCAACCGCCTCGAGCACCCGCGGCAGGAGCTCGATAGGCGTCGGTGCGCGGTCGAGCTGGCGACCCCCGTGGTTGGACAAGACGACGCCGTCAGCACCGTGCTCGACCACCCTGACTGCGTCCTCGACGCTCTGGATCCCCTTCACCACAAGGCTTCCCGTCCATCGGCTCCGAAGCCAGTCCAGGTCGTCGTAGGTGACGCTCGGGTCGAAGATCCGGTTGATCATGTCCGCGACGGTGCCTTGCGTCGACCGCAAGGACGCGAACTCCAGCGGCTCTGTCGTCAGCACGTTCCACCACCAGGCCGGGTGCAGGGAGATGTCGAGCAGGGTCTTCGGCCGCAGCGACGGCGGGATGGTCAGGCCGTTGCGCACATCTCGGAGCCGCGCGCCCGCAACAGCCGTGTCGACGGTCAGCACCAAAGTCGTGAAGTCGGCGGCAGCGGCCCGGGAGATCAGGTCGTCGGCCGGCCCGCGATCCCGCCACACGTACAGCTGGAACCACAGGTCCCCGTCAGGGGCAGCCTCGTGCAAGCCCTCGATCGACGTGGTCCCCATCGTCGACAGGGCGTACGGGATCCCGACCTGGTGGGCCACGCGGGCGACCGCCGGCTCTCCCTCGTGATTCATCATCCGGGTGAATCCGGTCGGGGCCAGCACGATCGGAAGCGCCGACCAACGGCCCAGGATCGTCGTCGAGGTGTCGACTGCCTCGACGTCGTGCAGCACCTGCGGGTGGAACTCCACCCGTCTATACGCCGCCCGCGCACGCGCCAGGCTGAGCTCCTGCTCCGCTGCCCCGTCCACGTAGTCGAAGACGGACCGCGGCGTGCGTCGGCGGGCGATCCGGCGCAGATCCGCGACACTGGCGGCGACCGAGAGCCGGCGCTCGGTGGCGTCGAGCGTCATCTTCTGGGTCTGCAGGAGCGGTCGGATCTCCGACCACCGAGGCAACCGTCGGCGAGTCATGTGCCCATCCTCCCGCCGACGTCAACCGGGGGCGGCCTCCGTAATCGGTTCGACGCTGCCGCTCGACGAGATTAGGCTCCCCGCGTGGAAATCCGCCGGGTCGACGCATCCGATCCAGACGAGTTCGCCGGCTATCACGAGGTCTACGTCCGGGCCGTCCGTGCCGACGACCCCTACCCCACACCGTT
>JBOHDU010000219.1:0-7665 GCA_050700615.1 Nocardioidaceae bacterium | reverse complement strand
CGCCGGTGCCGTCGGGGGAAGCGTCGTCGACTACGAGGATGTCGACGGTGGGCACCGAGGCGCGCACCCGGTCGATGATCAGCTCGATGTTCTGGGCCTCGTTGAAGGTCGGGATGACCACGAGGCTTCGCTGTTCGTTCACGCAGCCATCCTGCCTAGAGTTCGTCGGTTGCCCAAGTAGGCGCCCACGGCCGCGAGAAGTCCGGCCAGTGCCAGCGCGATGTCGAGCCACCCACCGATCCGGACTCCGAGGGTCACCCCGTCAGCGGTGGTGACCCGCTCGTCGATGATCGCCCGGGTCTTCTGCTTGGTCTGCACCACGATGGTGCCGTCGGGGTTGATGATGCCGCTGATGCCGTCGGTCGATGCGATCACGACGGACCGCCCGGTCTCGATCGCCCGATACTGCGACATCGCGAACTGCTGCTGGAGCTGACCAGTACCCACGTAGGTCGCGTTGTTGGTCTGGACTACGAGCAACCTCGCCCCACCCTTGATGACGTCACGAACGAGTCCGTCGTAGGCGACCTCGAAGCAGATCACGTCGCCGATCCGCACCGGACCGAGCTGGAGGTCGCCGGGCCGGTGACCTGGGGCAAAGTCTCGTGGGATCTCCTTGAGCCGGCTGATGAACTTCGTCAGCACGCTGCGGAAGGGGATGTACTCGCCGAACGGAACCAGGTGCTGCTTGATGTAGTGCGCCCCTGGACCTGTCGTCGGCGACCACACGATCCCCATGTTCTCGACGTGGTCAGGATCAGGTCCGCTGACCACGGCCCCCACCAGGGTGGGCACCCCGATGGTCTGCACCGCCCGGTTGATCTCGGCGTAGACCGACCGGTTTGCGAACGGGTCGATGTCGGTCGAGTTCTCGGGCCAGATCACCAGCTGGGGCTTGGGCTTGGAGCCTGCGGCCACCTGTGCGGCAAGCTGTTCGGTGGCGGCCGCGTGGTTGTCGACCACGGCGCGGCGGTGCGCGAACGGGTTGAGCCCTTTGCCCGGCACGTTGCCCTGGATCGCGGCGACCTGGACCGATCCGACAGCACCCGCGGCGCCGACCGGCAGGAGCGGGCTCAATGCCATGATCAGCACCGCGACGACGGCCGAGCCGACCGCGAGACGGCTCCAGCGTCGACGTTCGATGACGTCGACAACCAGGGCGACCACGAGCACCGCCAGGAACGACACCAGGGCGGTGCCCCCCAGCCGGCCGTAGCGGACGAACGGAGTGTCGACGAGACCGAATGCCAGCCGGCCCCACGGCAGGCCGCCGAACGGGAACGTGCCCCGCAAGAACTCGCCCCCGACCCACAGCGCTGCCACCGCGAGCGGCCAGCCGGTACGTCGACCCACCCACGACCACGTCATCGCCATCACGGCGTAGAAGAGGCCCTCGAGCAGGCTGAGCACGGACCAGGCGTCCCAGCCGATGATGGTCAGCCAGTTCATCAGGACCAGCATGAAGCCCACCCCGAAGGCGAGCCCGAGTCCGAAGCCGCCGCGGCCTCTGGTGCGGCCGGTGAGCACCAGCAGGCCGGCCAGGCCGAGCGGCATCGCCCAGACCTGGTCGAACGGCGGGAAGGCCACCGCGACCAGCACCCCGCTCGCGGCTGCGACCAGCACCGCGACGAGGCGCCGGAGTGCGCGCCGGTGGGAAGGCGGAATGGGATCGCTGGGGGCCTGGTGCGACACGTGCGTCGGATCGACGTACACGCGGCTGGCCATGTGACGAGGGTACCGGGTGGACCGACCGGCCCAGGCCCCGGAAAGGGCCAGAAGAGCTCGATCCCCTTCGGACCGAACGTTGCCCCACTGGCAGTGGATACAAGCGCCCGTTGTCTACTGGGAACCGAGCCCCTTCCGGGTCCACTCCGTACCGACGGACTGCGGCCCGGTAAGCCGCAGAACTGCTGAGTCTGGCTGGAAGACCCAGGTGCTGCGGCCACTCGGACGCCGGTCCGTCGGACGGCCTGCGCAGTGGACTTCAGGAACACTCTCAACTCGACGCGAGAGTGTCAACCCGCCCCTGACCTGGCGGGTTGTCCGTTTGTGCAGGTCACGGCAAGGTCAAGGACAGGCAAAGTTTGGCACCCGTTCGAACGTGCTGCGGCGTGTCACTCTCGACACGCCGAGCGGGCCCGAGCCGGCGGCGGAACGACGACCGTTCCGGTCGCTGTGGTGACGACGATCGGCTCGGAAAGCAACTCGGCCGCCGAGTCCGACACGTCTGGTCGACCGCGGCAGATCACTCGAGCAACCAGGTCGAGCTGCCGCGAGCGGGACCCGACGCGCGTCACCACCGCCTCGACCTCGACGATGTCTCCGGCGCGCACCGGAGCCTTGAACTGGACGTCGGAGTAGGACGCGAACAGCCCCTCGTCTCCATCGGTGCGGATGCAGACCTCGGTCGCGACGTCACCGAACAGCTGGAGGCTGTATGCGCCGTCGACCAGGTTGCCCGCATAGTGGGCATGCGCGTACGGGACGTAGCGGCGGTGCACGACACGCGTCCCGAGTCGTGGGTCGTCGGTCATGCGGAGCTCCTCTCCGATCCGGCTGCGGACGAAGGTGATCGGGCGGCAGCCCGCCCCCCGCCGTCGCCGCGACGGTTGAGGAGGGCGTCGACGAGGTAGCTGGCTACCTCGCCCGGGGTGGTGCCTCGCGTGAAGATGCGGTCGACGCCCAGCTCTGTGGCCTGGGTCTCGTCGAAGCGCGGGCCGCCGATCACGAGAACCGGCCTGGCGCCCTCCGGGTAGGCCTCGCGGAACGCCGCTGACATCTCCTTGGTGTTCAGGATGTGCGCGTCGCGCTGGGTGATCACCTGGGAGACCAGGACCGCGTCTGCCCGCTCTTGTCGGGCACGCGCGACGAGCTCGGGCACGGAGACCTGCGCCCCGAGGTTGACGACCTTCAGCTCGCGGTAGTACTCGAGCCCCTTTTGCCCGGCGAACCCCTTGACGTTGAGGATGGCGTCGATGCCGACCGTATGCGCATCGGTACCGATGCACGCGCCCACGACGACCAACCGGCGGTGCAGTCGCCGTTTGACGGCGAGATTGACCTCCTTGGCGCTGAGCAGCGGGAAGTCGCGGTCGATGACCTCCACCAGGCTCGTATCGACCAGGTGGTGGACCCGCCCGTAGACGACGAAGAACGTGAAGTCCGGGCCCATCGGCTTGGCATGGACGACCATCGCGGGATCCATCCCCATCTTGTTGGCCAGCTGGACAGCGGCGCCTTCTGCACGCTTGTCGTGCGGGATCGGCAAGGTGAAGGAGAGCTGCACCATGCCGTCGCCGGTGGTGTCGCCGTAGGGCCGGATGATGTTCGCGGTCACGCTTCCTCCAAGATCTCGACAGCCGGGTTGTAGTAGTCGCGTGACTTCCGCGCCACACCCTCGAGCCCCTTGCCTGCGTCGGGCGGTCGTTTCATCAGCCCGAACGTGCCGTCGGCGATCGCGTCGAGCAGGCCGTTGTCGTGACCGAGGATCGTCTCGAGCAGGTGGATGGCCTCCCCGAGAACGGTGCGGGCGCGTCGCGCGATGAACCCGTCGGCCGTAGGCCGGAAGTCCTCGGACAGGTTCCCTGCCGCGTTGATGACGTAGCGAACGTTCTGCAGGGCCAGATCTCGGTCGGACAGCCAGGGGGTGACCACCGCCTCGGTCATCATGCCCACGAGCAGGATGTCCTGATCGGTCATGGCCCCGGCGAGGTTGAAGAAGCCGTCGAGCAGGTAGCCCCGGAACACATCCCCGGTCATGTGGCGCGTCGGCGGCATCCACTTCAGCGGCGCCTCGGGGAACAGCGTGCGGGCCAGCAGAGCGTGGGCGAGCTCGAGCCGGAAGCTGTCCGGCATGTCGGGGCTGATCTCGAAGGCATGGCCGAGACCGAGCTGCCAGTCCTCGAGCCCCGCCTCCTTCGCGAAGTACTCGTTGAGCAGTTGGCTGACGGTGACCGTGTGCGCCGCCTCGACCGCATCGGCGGTGGTGAGGTAGTTGTCCTCGCCGGTGTTGATGATGATGCCGGCCCGAGCGTGCACCTGCCGGCTGAACCGCTGGTCGACGAACGTCCGGATCGGGTTGATGTCGCGGAACAAGATGCCGTACATCGAGTCGTTGAGCATCATGTCGAGTCGCTCGAGGCCGGCCAGCGTCGCGATCTCGGGCATGCACAGGCCCGACGCGTAGTTGGTGAGTCGCACGTAGCGACCGATCTCCTTGCTGGTCTGGTCGAGGGCAGCTCGCATCAACCGGAAGTTCTCCTGGGTGGCGTAGGTGCCGGCGAACCCCTCCCGCGTTGCGCCGTCGGGCACGAAGTCCAGCAGGGACTGACCGGTCGACCGGATGACCGCTATCACGTCGGCGCCCTCGCGTGCGGCCGCCTGTGCCTGCGGGATGTCCTCGTAGATGTCACCGGTGGCGACGATGAGATAGATCCAGGGTTTCTGCGCAGGATCTCCCCAGCGCTTGACGAGCCGCTCACGCTCTCGGCGGCTGGCGTCGATGGCCCTGATCCCTCGTGCCACCGCCTTACGCGCGGCCGACCGGGCCCGGGTAGCAGCGGCGCCCTCGGGAATGCCGAACCGGATCTCGCCGGTGGAGGCGGCCTTCGCCAGCGACTCCAAGTCAGGTGCGCCGCTGAGATGCAGCGCGTCCCAGACGGGAAGCACCACGCCGTGCTCGAGCCCGACGTCGCCACGGACCGTGTCGACCAGACGGTTCACCCACGGGGTGCCGTCGGGGTCGGCGGCCGACAGCCCGGCCATGCGGAGCGTGGCCCGCTCGACGGAGACCGTCGTGTGTTGCTGGGCCAACCGGACGATGGGGCGGCCGGCGCGACGGGCGAGAGAGCGGGCCTGACGCACGGTGCCGGTGTCGAGATCGAGCCTCGGTCGTGATCGGGTGGTCACAGCGCTCCCTGCAGCGTGAAGACCGCTGCACCCTCAACAACGGTGTGAACGCAAGTCGGCAAGGGCACCTCCGGGCTGAGATCGGGTAGGACCGTGCCGTCGCCGACCGGCTCGCCGTGTACGTCCCAGACGGCGTACGTCGCATCGGCACCCGGCGTCAGCACCCCGCGGTCGTCGCTGCGCCGCGCGCGGTGACCGCCACGCGTGTGCGCCTCCACGCCAGCACGCACAGTGAGCCGCTCGCTGGGGTTGTGGTGGAACACGGCAGCGCGTACTGCGGCCCACGGGTCGAGCGGAGTGACCGGGCTGTCGGAGCCGAAGGCGAGGACCACACCCCCTCGTGCCATCGTGCCGAAGGGGTTCATCGGTGCGGCACGGTCTGCACCCAGCCGCTGCTCGTAGAGCCCGCCGACACCGCCCCAGGTGGCGTCGAACGCCGGTTGAACGCTCGCCACGACGCCCAGCCTCGACAGGATCGAGATCTGCTCGGGACTGACCATCTCCACGTGCTCGAGCCGATGACGCGCGCGGATCAGCTGCGCCTCGCCGACCACGGTGGCGGCCGCCAGCAGCCCCTCGACCACCGTGCGCACGCCCGCGTCACCGATGACGTGGAAGCCGGCCTGCATCCCTTGGCGGGTACAGCCGACGACGTGGTCGCGAACTTGCTCGGCCTCGAGATAACGGCACCCTTGCGTATCGGAATCGGAGTACGCCTGCTCGAGGGCGGCGGTGTGCGACCCGATCGATCCGTCGACGTTGAGGTCGCCGGCAAATCCGAGCAGATGGACGCCGCCGCCAGCCAGCTCCGCCGTAACGACACCCTGACCGTGCAAGGCACCCCAGTAGGGCACGACCTCCGGCAGCTTCTCCTCCTGCGCCAGCCGAGCGGTGGTCGTGAAGTCGGAGACCGGCGAGATGTGGGGGGCGCCTAGGTCGTGCAGACTCGTCAGCCCGGTGCTGGCCGCCTTGGTGAGCGCGAGCCGGATTGCGGCAGCGCGGTCTGACTCGGTACGGATGTCGGCAAGCGCCTTCCGGACGGCGTGGTGGGCGTCGCGAGTGACCTGCCCGTCGGGAGTCCAGCCGACCAGCGTGGTGACCTCGGGACAGCGGACGAGCAGCGTGGACGAGACGACGCTCGAGTGGCCGTCGATGCGGGTCACGCAGACGGCATTGTCGCCGACGGCCCGGTCGAGCTCGGCCCGAGTGATCGGTCGCTTCTCCGGCCAGCGGGAGTCGTCCCAGCCATGCGCGTAGATCACGGCGCCCTGGTGGTGGTCCGCGTAGCGAGCAAGCTAGCTCAGTGCCGCGTCGAGGCTCTCGCACCCGCTGAGGTCGAGAGCAGACAGCGCGAAGCCGGTCTGCGATACGTGTGCGTGGGCGTCGACGAAGCCCGGCGTCACCAGCCGTCCCCCCAGGTCGACCACGGAGTCGGCCGTGTCACGGTGCCCCTCGGCTGCTGCGTCGGGACCGATCCACGCGACCCGCGAACCGACCGTCAGCATCGAGGTGGCGGTCGGTTGATCCGGCGTGTAGACGTGTCCGTTCCGGAGCAGGACTCGGTCCAGGATGCTCGGCACGCGTCTATCCTGCCTGCTCGCGCTCGAGGCGCGACTCGAAGAGTCGACGCACGCCCGTGGTCTGCCGGAGCACGTCGAGAGCGTAGTCGGCATGGCCGGGCACGTACCCGTTGCCGATCAGCATCGTCACGTCGGACGCCAGACCTTCGGCGCCGAGCGCGGCGGCCGTGAAGGACGTGGCCATCGAGAAGAAGATCACCGTCCCGCCCTGAGCCGTGGACAAAATCGCGCCGCCCTCACAGCCCGGCACGTCGACGCACACGACGGTGATGTCGGCCGGACCGCCGGCCTCGCCGACCCCTAGCGAGAGGGCCACCGGGTCGCGAGCGTCTGCCAGCACGACCTCGTCGGTGATGTCGAAACCGCGGAGCAGGCCAGCCTCGGCGGCATTGGGCACCACACCAATCGTGTGCCGTGCTCCCTCACGCGCGGCCGCCGCGAGCGACAAGGAGCCGCTCTTTCCCGCGCCACCAATGACACACACAGTGGGGTGCACACCGCGATCGACGTACTGACGCACCACGCGCGCCGTCAGGGCAGGCGCGCCGCAGACGTCCATCACCGCCAACGCCAGCGGCAGCGGCAGGTCGTCGGGAAGCACGGCCGCGATCGAACGGCCGAACAGGATCGCGTAACCGCTGCAGGGCACCTGCTCGCTCCGCCCGTCCCAGCCTGCCAGGTCGTCGGTGATGACCAGCGGCGTCAGCGTCAACGACACGAGGGTGGTGATCCGCTGCCCGACCTCCAGGCCCAGCTTGGACGCCGACCCGACCGCAGCCACCGCGCCGGTCAGCATGCCGCCCGATCCGGTCACCGGGTTGTGCATCTTGCCGCGGGTGCGGATGATCTCGAGAACCTCGGCCCGGACCGCCGCCCCGTCGCCGGCATGCTTGTCGCTCAGCTGGCGGAACGAGGCGGCATCGAGGTTAAGGCGAGTCACGTCGACGCGCACCTCGTCGGCGCCGAGGTCAGGCGTGGTGTCGAGCCGCTCGGCGGCCTGCGGCAACACCCCGTGCGGGCTGATGACCCGATGCAGGCCGGTGGGGTCGGTCGACACGTAAACCCTCCTGATCATCTGGCTACGACCGCAAGTCTTCCGGTGAGCCGTTGGTGATGCAGCATATTCTCCCGTACTCTGGCACGTGACAGCCACCTTGCACAATCCGGCCACCCGGGT
>JBOHDU010000218.1:0-6113 GCA_050700615.1 Nocardioidaceae bacterium | reverse complement strand
ATTACGACGTCTACGTCCGGGCCAGCCGTGCGGACGACCCCTACCCCACACCGTTCCAGCCTGACGAGCTCCGGGTGCTGTTGTCGCGCCCGAGCACGTTCGAGCGTTGGGAGGCCTTTGCCGGGCGCTCCGACTCCGGAGAGGTGCTCGCGGCCGGCCAGGTTGTCCTCCCGCTCGCGGACAACATCGACAAGGCGGACGTCACGGTATGGGTGGATCCCAGCCACCGGCGCCAAGGCTACGGCTCGGAGCTCGCCGGCCAGCTGGTCGACTACGCGACCGATTCTGGCCGCAGTACGTTGCTCACGTCGTTCAGCTGCCCGACCGGAGCCGACGAGAGCCACCCCTCCAGAGCTTTCGCCGTCAAGCTCGGCTTCACGTTCGCCAACAGCGAGGCGCATCGCATCCTCGATCTTCCCGTTCCTGAGCCACGGCTTGACGCGCTCCTCGCATCGGCCGCGCCCTACCACAACGAATACACGCTGCACGACTACGTCGACGACGACATCCCCGCCGGGCTCGTGCCGTCCTTCCTCGACCTGGTCAACGCCCTGATGATCGACGCGCCGACCGGAGCCGTCGAGTTCGAGGCGGGTCGGCTGACCGAGACGATGTTCCGCGCCAACACGGAGTTGATGCAGGCTCAGGGGCGGACGACTCACCGGACACTGGCAGTCGACGCTCGCGGAGAGGCCGTGGCGCACACCGAGCTCGTGGTCGGCCGGAACGAGCCGGACAAGATCTTCCAGTGGGCGACGCTCGTTCGTCGCGACCACCGCGGCCGGCGGCTCGGCCTGGCCACGAAGACGCGCAACCTCAAGACCGTGCAAGCGCGATACCCCGATCGAAGCGTGGTCCACACGTGGAACAGCGAGTCGAATCGACACATGATCGCTGTCAACGAGGCGATGGGATTCCGGGTGGTCGGCGCTCTTGCCGAGTACCAGCGCAAAAGCCGCCCGCCTGGCGGCGGGTCCACCGGTCGCGGCAGTGCCCCGTACGACACGCCGACGATTTCAGCGGCTCGCGGCGCTGTCGGCAGGATGGAGCGGTGAGGCCAGTCATCGGGATAGCGCCGAGGTACCTGCCAGGAGACGACGCGAACCCGTTGGAGTACCTCGCCGCGCGAACCGCCGTCGTGTCGTCGGTGCTCAGGGCCGGTGGGCAGCCCGTCCTCCTCTGCTTCGACGGGTCGACGCCGCAGGGCGCGCGCGAGGCGCTCGACTGTGTCGCTGCGGTCGTGTTTCCCGGTGGGGGTGACTCCGACCCCGCGCTGTACGGCCAGCCAGATCGCCATCCGAAGCTGCGGCTGGTGGCCCCCGAGCAGGACGCGAGCGACCTGGTGCTGGCGCGCACCGCGATCGAGGTGGGGCTCCCGACGCTTGGCATCTGTCGCGGCATGCAACTGCTCAACATCGTCCAGGGAGGGACCCTCGTCCAGTACATGGACCCGAGCACGGTCGAGCACTGGGACAGCAGCCACGAGATCCGGGTGACGCAGCCCGAGAGCCGGCTAGCGGCGATGTTCGGGACCGACACCCTCATCGGCCGCTCCTTCCATCAGCAATGTGTCAGCGTGATCGGGACCGATCTCGTCGCGACCGCGGTCGCCGCCGACGGCTGTGTGGAGGCGATCGAGCACGAGACCGCACCCATCGTTGGTCTCCAGTGGCACCCCGAGCTGGCGAGCGAGTTCGCCCCACCTCTCGATGAGCCCTTCGGCTGGCTGGTCGGCCTGGCCCGTGCCTCGCGGTCGGACCGCGTGGGGTAACCCGACGCCAGGCGACTGAACGAGCCCGGCGCGCCCCTGTCGGGTTGTCCCGATTCGAGCCGGGGCAGTGGGCATGATGGGGCGGTGCTGCATCTTCGTATGCGGGTGCCTGCCCGTCAGCTCGACCAGGTTGTGGCCCTGCTCGACGACAACCCGACGACGGTCAACGTGCTCGTGGTCAGCGACAGCTACCGAAAGCCCGCCGGAGACGCCTTGGTCTCGGCAGACATCGCCCGCGAGTCGGCGCAGCGGCTGCTGAACGGGCTGCGCCAGCTTGGCATCCCCCAGAACGGCTCGATCGCGATCGCGGACAACGAGACGCTTCTCAGCCACGCCGCGACCGAGGCGGAGCACAGGGCACCGGGATCGCCGATCGACGGCGTTGTGTGGGACATCGTGGAGAACAACGCCCGCGAGGACATCAGGCCATCGTTCGCGTTCGTCGCCTTCTTGACCTTGGCGGCTCTGATCGCGGGCGTCGGCCGGCTCCAGGACCAACCCATCCTCATCGTCGGAGCCATGGTGGTGGGGCCGGAGTTCGCGCCGATGGCAGCGATCTGCTTCGCGATCGCACGACCGCGGCCCTCCCTGCTCCCCCGAGCGCTGGTAACGCTCGTCGGTGGCTACCTGATCGCCACCGCGATCGCCACCGCCATCTGGACCCTGCTTTACGTCATGGGCGCCTTCTCCCACGCCGCGATAGCCCATCGACCGCTGACCGACTTCATCGTGCAGCCGAACTGGTGGTCGTTCTTCATCGCGGTGCTGGCGGGGATCGCCGGGGTGCTGTCGCTGACCACCGACAAGTCGTCGATCCTGGTGGGGGTCTTCATCTCGGTCACCACGATTCCCGCGATCGGCACGCTGGCACTCGGCATCTCAACTCTCGACGGGCACGTCGTCCACGAGTCGCTGGTTCAGCTTGGGGTCAACATCGCCGGCATCATCATTGCCGGGACATTGACCCTGCTGATCCTCAAGCTCACCTGGGAGCGCGTCAAGATGCCCGGCCCAGCTCCCCGCGTACCCTGACCCAAACTCCTCCGCCGCCGCCCGCAGCCCCAGGGCGCCCGCATGGTGGCGCGCAACAGACGGAGAGCGGTGGATCCGGGCTAAAGGGCCAACTGGGCCTTGACCACGTCGGCGAGCCGCTCGGCGATCGACCTGGCCTGGTCGACCGTCGAGGCCTCGACCATGACACGCACGAGCTGCTCGGTTCCCGAAGGCCGCAGCAGGACCCGGCCCTGTCCGCCCAGCTCGGACTCGGCCACCGATACGGCGGCGGCGACCGTGACATCGTCGTCGGCACGGGCCTTGTCGACGCCGGGGACGTTGACAAGGACCTGCGGGAGCGTCGTCATCACGCCGGCGAGCTCGGCAAGCCGCTGACCGGAAGACGCCATCCTGGCGGCCACCTGGAGCGCTGCCAAGATCCCGTCGCCGGTCGTGCCGTGCCGAGAGATGATGACGTGCCCCGACTGCTCCCCACCGAGCGAGAAGCCGCCGGCCCGCATCGCCTCGAGGACGTACCGGTCACCGACCTTTGTCTGCACGACCGTGACCCCCGCCTCGCGCATCGCGAGTACGAATCCCAGATTGCTCATCACGGTGGCCACGACGGTCTCGTGGGCGAGTGCGCCGGCGGCGCGCATGGCAAGCGCCAGGATCGCCATGATCTGGTCACCATTCACGACGCTGCCGTCGGCGTCGACCGCCAGGCACCTGTCTGCGTCGCCGTCGAACGCGAAGCCTGCGTCAGCATGCTCGGAGACCACGGCAGCACGCAGGGCGTCAACGTGGGTGGAACCGCAGCCCACGTTGATGTTGAGACCGTCCGGTGAGTCGTGAATAGTGACGATGTCGGCGCCCAGGGCTCGGAACACCCGCGGCGCGGGCACCGAGGCAGCGCCCTCGGCGCAGTCGAGCACCAGCCGCAGGCCGGTCAGCGGAGATGGGACGGTCGCCGCGAGATGCGCCACGTAGCGGTCGACGGCGGTCAGGTCGTCGACGATACGGCCGACCTCGGGCCCGACCGGCCGCTTCCATTCGGTGCCGAGCCTGGCCTCGATCTCGTCCTCGAGCGCGTCCTCCAGCTTCTGCCCGCCGCGGGCGAAGAACTTGATGCCGTTGTCAGGCATCGGGTTGTGCGAGGCAGACAGCATGACGCCGAAGTCCGCACCCGTTGCGCCGGTCAGGTAGGCGACTGCGGGAGTCGGCAGCACTCCCAGCCGGCAGACGTCGACTCCGGCCGAGGCGAGACCAGCGGTGACTGCCGCCTCGAGGAACTCGCCGGAGGCACGAGGGTCACGCCCGACAACGGCGACCGGCCGGCGCCCGGCAGCGACACCGGCCTCGCCGAGGATGTGGGCCGCGGCCACCGACACGTCGAGCGCGAGCTCCGCCGTGACCTTGCCGTTGGCAGGGCCACGGATGCCGTCGGTTCCGAACAGCCTCGACATACGGTCGTTGTTGGGTCAGCGCTTCGAGTACTGAGGAGCCTTCCGAGCCTTCTTGAGGCCGGCCTTCTTGCGCTCCTTGATCCGCGCGTCACGGGTGAGCATCCCCGCCCGCTTCAGCACGGGGCGGTTCGCCTCCGCGTCGATCTCGTTGAGGGCCCGTGAGACACCGAGCCGAAGGGCACCGGCCTGGCCGGTGAGGCCGCCGCCGTGGATCCGGGCGATCACGTCGAACCGGTCGAGGAGGTCGGTGAGGACGAAGGGCTCCTTGACGGACTGCTGGTGCAGCTTGTTGGGGAAGTACTCATCGAGTGGTCGGCCATTGATGGTCCAGCTGCCGCTGCCCGGCACGAGCCGCACCCGGGCGACCGCCTCCTTGCGCCGACCGGTCGCTCCAGCGGGAGCGATAGTGGCCGGACGAGCCGGTGCGTCGCTGGCCAGCGTGCTCTCGGTGGTGTATTCGCTGGGCGCGTCGACCTCGTCGTCGGCCTTGATCTGGGTGGTCTCAGCCACGGGTATGCCTCACTTCGAACCTGCGGGTTGTTCCGGGATCGCGCCCGGAGTCTGGTCGGTCGTCATCTGCGTGCTCGTCACTGCGCGGTCTGGGAGATCTGGCTGATCTGGTGGGGAACCGGCCGCTGCGCCTGATGCGGGTGCTCCGAGCCGCCGTAGACCTTGAGCTTGCGCAGCATCTGACGGCCGAGCCGGTTCTTCGGCAGCATGCCCCAGACAGCCTTCTCGACCACCTGGCGCGGGTTCTTTTCGAGCAGCGTGCCGTAGGGAGTGGCGGAGAGACCACCCGGGTAGCCGGAGTGGCGGTAGGCCAGCTTGCTCTCTCGCTTGTTTCCCGACAAGGCGACCTTCTCGGCGTTGATGATGACGACGAAGTCACCGGTGTCCATGTGCGGGGCATAGGTTGGCTTGTGCTTGCCTCGCAGCAGCGTCGCGCACTCGACGGCCAACCGGCCGAGCACGACGTCGGTGGCATCAATGACGTGCCACACGGGCGTGACGTCGCCGGGCTTCGGGCTGTACGTGCGCACGGTCGTTGACCTTCGTTCCGAGTCGGTAATCATCTTGGGTGCCTCGACCCGACGGGGTTTCCCGAGTTGGTTCGGAGGCAAGCGAGCCGGCAGCACGTCAAGCCCCTGGAAGGGCCGTCGTACCGGCACGCGCAACGACCGCCCAGGATACCGGCCGCCGGCGCCCACGGTCAAAACGGGTACGTCGCCGTCGACTGGGCTGCGGCCGGGGTGCGCCGGCGGGGCAGCGGGCCGTCGGTTCTCGTACCCTTCCGGGCATTTTCGCAATCCTCGGCTGGGGGCATAGGTTGGACTCACCACAACATCACTGCAAGGGGCCCCAGACGTTGGGTGCGGAGAACAGTGGAGTCTGCCGCGCCGGAGGGCCATCGGCTCATGACCTGGGCCACGAGACGCAAGGAGAGCCGACGTGTCCAAGGACCCCGCCTCCGCCGGCCCCGTAGCTGGCTCCACGCTGACCGTACGCGACAACCGCACCGGTACGGAGTACGAAGTTCCTGTCGTCGACGGCACGATCAAGGCCGCAGACCTGGCCCAGATCCGATCCGGCGACGGCCCGGGCGTGGCAGTCTACGACCCCGGGTTCGTCAACACGGCCGCCTGCAAGTCGTCGGTGACGTTCATCGACGGCGACAGAGGCATCCTCGAGTACCGCGGCTACCCGATCGAGCAGCTGGCTGAGAAGTCGAGCTACCTCGAGGTCGCCTACCTGCTCGTCAACGGGGAGCTGCCTACCAAGGACCAGTACGACGCGTGGGTCCACCAGATCACGTTCCACACGTTCGTGCACTAGAACGTCAAGAGCTTCATGGAGGGCTTCCGTTACGACGCCCACCCGATGGG
>JBOHDU010000217.1:0-4901 GCA_050700615.1 Nocardioidaceae bacterium | reverse complement strand
GGTAGAGGCATCGCCAGGCGGCGGAGGAAGCCGATCCCGGGTTGTCTCGTCGACCGACCCGACAACGCGGCGAGGGCGCCGATTTCGCCAACCGGGCAGAGGCCGGTCCCGGTCGCAGGTGCGGTCGTGCCACGGCGGTCCCGAACGTGCGTTGTTCGAGGGGATGCCGTGCATAGGTGGATGCATCGCCAGGCGGCGGAGGAAGCCGATCCCGGGTTGTCTCGTCGACCGACCCGACCCGACAACGCAGCGAGGGCGGGCGCCCCGCCGACCGCCCGGCAGACCCCGGGCGAATGTGCGGTTGTCACCGCTAGGGCCAGCGCGAGGCAATGAACAGGCCGGACGCGGTGGACAGCAGCGCCAGCAGCACGAGGTACCCGACGTACGCCGACGTCGCGTCCCCCCTGCCGGTTCGATAGGTCAGCTGGTGATCGACCGACTTGTAGGCGTTGACGAGATCGTTGGGCGACTGGGCGAGATAGGTCTTCCCGCCCGTGATTTGCGAAATCTGCCTCAGCTCGTTGACCTCGACCGGGACCGGGATGGCCTGACCTTGCGCGACGATCATGCCGCCCGGTGTGCCCAACGCCACCGTATAGATCTTCACTCCTTGTGACTTCGCGGCCTCGGCGGCGGAGACCTGTGAGCGCCCCCAGGTGCGCTTGCCGTCGCTGAGCAGCACGATCAGCGCGGGCACGTGTCCACCTGGTGGGATCTTCGTTCCGGCCAAGGCCTGCTTGATGACGTCGAGCGACGTGAAGATCCCCTCCCCGGTCGCCGTGTAGGGGCCCAGGTGCAGACCGGTGATCGCTCTCACGACCTGGGCATGGTCGGTGGTCGGCGGCGTGTTGACCGTCGCTGCCTTGGAGAAGCTGACGACCGAGATCTTGAACCGCGCTGGCAGCTTGTTGACGAAGTCGATCGCGGTGTGCTTGGCCGCCGTGATGCGGTTGGGAGGCACATCGGCCGCCGACATCGACAGCGAAACGTCCATGGTGAGGACCACGGTCACCGGAGTGTTGATGCTCAGCGGCACCTTGACCGTCTTGACCGGCTTGGCGAACAGCACGATCGAGAGCGCCAGGGTCGAGAGGGCGAGGAGCACGGCGACGTGCTGCCGCCAGTTCACCCGCCGCGGCGCCACCGTGTCGAGGAGCGCCATGTTGGTAAACCTCACCGCATAGTGCCGCTTGCGGTACTGCAGGACGACGTAGAGGCCGATCAGGGCCGGCACGACCAGCAACAGCCATAGCCGCGTCGGCTCGAGAAAGTCGTTGCTCACCGAGTGACTCCGACAGGTGGTGCGTGCAGTCTGGCCGCGACGCGCCGATGCTTCAATGCGAAGCGTGCGGTGTCGGCCACCCAGTCCCGATCGGTCCGCAGCACCAGATGGGCAACCCCCGCGCGCCGGAGAGCTCTCGACGTTCGCTCCCGCTGGAGTCTGGCGGCGGCAGCGAAGCGCTCGCGCAACCTGCGACTGCTGGTGTCGAGCTCGCGCATCGCACCGGTCTCTGGGTCTTGCAGCAAGACTGTGCCGACGTTGGGGATGTCGAGCTCTCGGGGGTCGACTATCTCGACTGCGATCACCTGGTTGCGTGCGGAGAGCTCGCGCATCGCACGCTCCCACGACGGTGGCGACTCGGGATCCGACGATGCATCGCCCAGGTCGATGAAGTCAGAGACGACGACGCGCAGCCCCCGCTTACGCTGTGAACGCGCGACGGAGGTGATCGCCTCGGACAGCCTCATAACCGGCTGGCTGGAGTCGATCGGCGACTCTCGCATCAGCGACCGCAGCAGAGCGAACAGCGCGAGCCGGCCCGAACGTGCGGGCCACCGCCGGAGCTGTCCCTCGCGCAGCACGTACCCACCGAAGCGATCGCCAACGCGGAACGTCAGCAGCCCCAAGGTAGCGACCGCCGCCACCGCCAGGTCACGCTTCTCCATGTCGGCCGTGCCGAAGTGCATGGACGGCGTGAGGTCGACCAGTGCCCACGTCTCGAGCTCCCGGTCGGCGATCACGTCCCGCACGTGTGGGATCGTCGTCCGCGCGGTGACGGCCCAGTCCATCCGGCGTACGTCGTCCTCGCCGGGGATGTAGAACCGCGCCTCGGCATGGTCGGTGCCCGGCCCGGGCAGCAGCCCCAGGTGCTCGCCATGCAGAAAGCCCTCGAGCCGTCGGACGATCTGGATCTCAAGCCGCCTTAACGCCTTCTCGGGCGCCAACTGGGACAGCGGCACCTGGTCGGCGTGGAAGACGCGAGCCACCTCAGCGGAATCCCGGCACGGACCCGTTGGCGTCGCAGATCGGTTGCGGTTGCGGTATCGCCGACAGCACCCTCGCGACGACCGCACGCGGATCGAGCCCATCGGCGACGGCGTCGAACGTCAGCACGAGCCGATGCGCGATGATGTCCTGCGCGACCGCCGCGACGTCCTGCGGAAGCAGGTAGTCGCGCCCATGGATCAACGCCATCGCGCGGCCCGCCGCCACCAGCCCGAGCGTCGCCCGCGGACTGGCGCCGATCTCGATGACTCCCTGCAGGTCGGGCAGGTGGAACTCCGTCGGCGAGCGGGTGGCCAGCACCAGGCGCACGATGTACTCCGCCACCAGGTTGTGCACGAACACCTGGTCGGCGGCGCGGCACAGATCGATGATCAGCTGCGGGGTCAAGACTCGCTCGGCCTTCGGTGGATCGACGCTCATCCGGCGCAGGATCTCGAACTCCTCGTGCCCGCGTGGGTGCAGCACGTCAACCTTGAGCAGGAAGCGGTCTCGCTGAGCCTCCGGGAGCGGGTATACGCCCTCGGACTCGATCGGGTTCTGGGTGGCGATCACGATAAATGGCTCGGGAAGCGCGAACGTCTGCCCGCCGATGGAGACCTGGTGCTCGGCCATCAGCTCAAGCATCGCGGACTGCACTTTCGCCGGGGCCCGGTTCACCTCGTCCGCGAGCACGAAGTTGACAAAGACCGGACCCAGCTCTACGTCGAAGGCCTCCTTGCTCGGCCGGTAGATCCTCGTGCCGACGATGTCTGAGGGCACCAGGTCGGGGGTGAACTGGACCCTGGCGAACGTGCCGCCGACGACGTCTGCGAAGGTGCGCACGGCGAGGGTCTTGGCAACGCCGGGGACCCCTTCGAGAAGACAGTGCCCTCGTGCGATCAGCGCCACCATCAGCTGCTCGACCATGTGCTCCTGACCGACGATGACCCGCTTGACCTCGCCCATCGCGCGCTGGGTCAGTTGCGACAGGTGGCTCACCCGGTCGGCGGCCGCGCCCTCGGTGGCAGGGCTGGTCGTCATGCTGGTTCCCTTCGCGGCCCGGTGTCGTCGTACGCTCGACAGTGTTACATGCAGCACCAAGGGCCTCAGCCCTGGGCGGCACCCGAACGAGACGAGCGGGAGGGCCATGGCCGAGCCACTTGATGGCGCCCGCGTGCTGCCCTTGAAGCGACGCGACCCCCCGGCAATTGATCAGATCGAGGTCACCGGTCGCCTCGGCGAAACCACGGCCGGGATCGTGTACTCCGGCCGGATCGACGACCAGCCGGTCGCGATCGCGCTGCTCGGTGTCGGCGCCGAGACCGACTCGTACGCGCGGGCGCGTTTCTACGATGCGATCGTCGCGGCTGCCGAGGCTGACGGCCAAGTGGTCGCGAGCAGCGACGAGCCCGACATCGCACCCTGGGTGGCGGTGCGCGCCGACTCCTGGGCTCGGGGCCTGTCCACCGCCAAGAGCCTGCTGGCGGTGGTCACCCTTGAGGATCGGGAGCCGATCGGCGACGTACGCGGGCCGGGTTTCCGTCCCCACTGGTTCCGCAGCCGCCGCCCCGGAAGGTGGCGGCTGTGGCCGCTTCCGTGGCCGGTCACACTGACCAGCGCCGGGCGCTGGACGTTTGTGGCCGCCTTCGCACTGATCCTGGCGATCGCCGCGATCGCGCTCTTCATCGCGGTCAAGCTGTTCGACAACCAACCCGTCGTCCCGCCCGGGCCAGGGCCACAGCTGCCGATCCAGTCGCCAACGCCCAGCCAGGGTCGTCCAACGCCGACGACCACGTCGCCGAGCCGGCCGAGCCTGCCCGGCCAGTCCGGCCCGACCGTCACCGGACGCTCCTACCCGCCCTACGTCTGACCGCCGCACCGGGGTCGCCGCGACGACACCGGGCTGAACCGCAGCTCTGTCAGCGGCTGCCGACGCTCGCCAGCTCCTCGTCGATGTCGGTGAGCGCGCCGCTGAACTGTGCTGAGTAGAGGCGGAAGTAGGCACCCTGCGCGAGCAGGAGCTCCCCGTGCGTACCTTGCTCCACGATTCGCCCAGACTCCATGACCAAGATCAGATCGGCGTCGCGGATCGTCGACAGACGGTGGGCGATGACGAAGCTCGTGCGGTCGGTGCGCAGTGCCGCCATCGCGTGCTGCACCAGCACTTCCGTGCGCGTATCCACCGAGCTCGTCGCCTCGTCCAGGATCAGCAGCGACGGGTCTGCGAGGAAGGCCCTGGCGATCGTCAGCAGCTGCTTCTCGCCCGCACTGACGTTGCTGCCCTCCTCGTCGATCACCGTGTCGGAGCCGTCGGGCAGGCTCTGCACGAAACGGTCGACGTACGTCGCGCGCGCGGCAGCTAGGATCTCCTCCTCGGTCGCATCGGGCCGGCCGTAGGCGATGTTGTCTCGGATCGTGCCGCCGAAGAGCCAGGTGTCCTGCAGCACCATGCCGATCTGCGCACGCAGATCGTGCCGGCTCAGCTCGGTGATGTCGACGCCGTCGAGGGTGATGCGGCCGGAGTCGAGCTCGTAGAAGCGCAGGATCAGGTTGACCAGGGTCGTCTTGCCGGCACCAGTCGGCCCGACGATCGCGACGGTGTGACCTGGGTCGGCGACGAGCGAGAGGTCGTCGA
>JBOHDU010000216.1:0-5898 GCA_050700615.1 Nocardioidaceae bacterium | reverse complement strand
CGCTCGTCCCGTTGTTCGGATCCGACGCGATCGTTTGGACCACCAACATCGCTGACTTACCGCAAGACCAGGCGATCGACCTTCTTTCGTGGATTGCACAAGTCCTGGTCAAGGCGACGCTCGCAGGGTGGTGAACAACCCGTACTTCAGAACTCCAGGACACCGGCGATCGCAGCGCCGACGACCACCCTCGCGGGCGAGGATCACTCAGCGGGCGAGAACCGGCTCGGACGAGGGCAGCCACTCCCGCTTGATCAGCCCGTACACCCACGAGTCCGATACTTCGCCGTTCACGACGCAGTCTTCTCGCAACTTTCCCTCACGCGCGAATCCGAGCTTCTCCAGGACGCGTGCAGATGCCGCGTTTCGCGTATCGGTCTCGGCCTGGACTCGATTCAGGTCCAGGGTGTCGAATGCCCACTGCAGCAGCGCGTGCGCGCCCTCCGTCGCGTAGCCGTGGCCCCAGGCGGCATCGTTGAGGCAGTAGCCCAACGACGCGCTGCGGTAGTCGGGGTTCCACCGGGTCAGACTGCACCAGCCGATGAAACCCCCGTCGGAGACCCGGTCCATGGCCAGTCGCGCCCCGGTGCCTTCGTCCGCCATCTCCCCGCACGCAGCGATGAAGCGCGCGGCCCGGGCGCGCTCGCTCCAGGGTGGCGAGTCCCAATAGCGCAGCACGTAGGCGTTGCTGTGCAGTGCGAACAGGGCGTCCGCGTCCGCGTCGGTGAAGGGTCGCAGGCTCAGGCGTGCGGTGCGCAGTGCGGGGGTGGGCAGGGGCATGCCTGCCATCTTGCCTTGTCATGATGGGTGGTCCAGACAGTCGAACACGCGATGCCGGTCCGCTCACGCGATGCATGCCGATGAGCGCTCGCGCGCGAGCACCAACCAGAATGAGGCGATGACGAACGGCATCGAGATGGTCGTAGGCACGGCCCCGCGAATGCGAACTGCCATCCGCTCCATCGAGGAGCCCTTCCATCGGGCCGTGGCCCTGTGTTGCACACGCCTGGATGTTGGTGACGTAGAGGTCCACGTGATCGACGCGCCCGATGAAGTCATCCCGGAGTGGGGCCTCGGCGGATACACCTACGGACCGCACACCGTGGTGATCGCAGTCGATCCGGATCATGTGCTCGATCCCCTCGATGTCTTCTCGACAGTCGTCCATGAGATCCACCATGTGGTTCGGTGGCGTGGCCCAGGGCCGGGGTCTTCGCTGGCCGAGCGGCTCGTGACCGAAGGGCTCGCCCAGGTCTTCGAGGCCGAGGCCCTTGGGCGCCCGCCGCTCTACGCCCAAGGGCGCGTTGCTGAAGACGAGCGTGCCCGCGCGATCCGCCATCTGGAAGAGGACCCCGCTGATGAGGGCCGATGGTTCTTCGGCAGCAAGGACATCTCGCGACGGTTCGGTTACCGGCTCGGGTACGACGTCGTGGCGACTGCGCTGGGAGCGCTGGGTTCTGACGCCTCTGCCATGGTGTGTGAGCCTGCGGCCACCTTCGATCGTTGGCTGCACTAGCCGAACGCACCCCAAGTCCGGCTCTCCGCTCGGCCCTGTTGGTCTCGCGGGCGCCGCCGCTATCCGGTCGCTCTCTGTTCGGGGTAGACCCTGACGGCGACGGCCCTTCGGGTCACCGCGTCGAATTCGGGTCAGTGTCCACGGCGGCGAACCCGACGAGTGTCGCCGCGAGGTCGGCACGCGAGCGGATTCCAAGTTTCGTGTAGACCTTGCGCAGGTGGTACTCGACCGTCTTTGGGCTGAGGAAGAGCGCGGCCGCCGCCTCCCGCGTCGTACGTCCGTCGGCAAGCAACAGGCTCACCTGCAGCTCCTGCGGAGTGAGGCTGGCAATGACACCGGTTCCGCTGCGTTGGATAGTCTCGCCTGTCGCCGTCAGCTCGGCCGCGGCCCGGTCGCTCCAGCGGGCCGCGCCGAGACTCTCGAACGCCTGCAGTGCCGAGCGGAGCTGCTGACGCGCGTCGACGCGTCGGCCGGCCCGACGCAGCCGTTCGCCGTACGCGAGCATCGTTCGGGCGGTCTCGAACAGGTCGAGCGTCTCGGCGTGCAGCTCGAGGGCGACCCGGAACCGGGCGTCCACCTCCGCACCTGCTGCCACCAAGCCGAGGGCGCGCTCCGCGCGGGCGAGTGCCCATGGCTGCCCCTTGGCGGCCGCAGCCGGCCTGAAGCGCGACGCCACCTCGGACGCCTCGCCCGCGCGCCCGACACGGAGCAGGGCATCGGTGAGCTCCGGCCCGGGGAACAGGTCAGGGTCGCCGATGGCCTGGCGGCCGAGCAGGTCGGTGAGGTCCTCGAACCGCTCGACGGCGGTCGCGGCCTGCCCCAGCGACAGCTCCAGGTCACCGACGGCGAACAATGCCCACACCTCGCCCAGGTGGATGTCACGGCCGGCGCAGAGGAAGCGGGCCCGCTCGGCGTGCTCCCGACACGCCACCTCGCTGCCCTGTCGCGACTCGAGCCAGGAGAGGCCGGCCAGCGACATGGCCTCCTCGGTGGCCTGGCCGGTCTCGACTGCGAGGCGGATCGCCTCGAGGTAGTTCGCCTCGGCCGGTGACCACGCCTCGCTGGTCGCTTGGTCTCGCGCCACGTGGAAGAGCACCGACGGCATCATCCCGACCCCCGCGGAGTCGCGCACTTGCTCGACGAGCGTGCGCAGCCGCATCCCACCTGCCGCTTCGCGCAGGAACAGCGGCGCGAGCAGCAGCCACGGAAGCCGTCGGGGGTCGTCGCGCAGCTCTGGGGTGGACTCGAGCAGTGGTACGGCGGCTCGGATGTCGTGCACCCCGCCATGGCCGGCCAGGATGTTTGCGATGCCGGTCGACATGAGGCTGAGCGCCCTTGCCCGTGGCGACGACACCGATGCGGCGAGCCGCGTCTGCCTGTCGGCCAACGCCGCCGAGGCACGCGCATCAGCCAGGTAGAAGGCGGCGTGTACCGCGTCCGCGACCAGGACAGCGGCGTCGTCAGGGCTCTGCGCCTCGTCGGCCGCGGCGACAAGCAGCGCCAACGCCTCGCGCACCGAGCCGGAGCGAGCGGTGATCGCCGCCCGCAGTTCGAGCACGGACGCCCGGCTCGCCGAACCGGGAGCGCTTTCGTGTTGGTCGAGCAGCGTCAGGGCCCGGCTCCCCTGCCCGGCGAGCCAGGCAGCCTCGGCGGCACGGAGCAACAGCTCAGCCCGCCGCGCCTCCTCGGGACTGAGTCGGGCGGACCGCTCGAACGCCGTGGAAGCAACGGAGTAGGCCATCCGCGCCATCGTGTGCTCAGCGGCCTCGGCCAGGAGGCTCGAGACAGCCCTGTCGGGGTGCCAGGTCGCCTCCGACAGGTGCCAGGCCCGGCGGTCCACCTCGTCCGGCGGCAGCACCTCGGCTACCGCACGGTGGGCAGCGTGCCGGTCGCGCGCCGCGGGTCGGGAGTACGCCGCCGCGCGCAGCAGCGGATGCCGAAAGACAACGCGATCCGACCCGACAGTCACCAGGCCGAGGTCCTCCGCCTCCCCCAGATGGGCAGGGTCGACCCCCAGGCGGGCACAGGCCGCGGCGGTGGTCCGCCGGTCGCCACCGCACACCGCTGCGACGAGCAGCACCGAGAGGCACTGCCCGTCGAGCCGCTCGAGCCGACGCGCGAAGGCCGCCGTGACCGCGGTAGGGACGCGCAGCGGCAGCCCTACGGTGACGCTGTCGAGCGCTTCGAGGTCGGTGGCGGCGAGCTCGAGCAACGCGAGCGGGTTACCCGCAGTCATCAGGTGCAGAAGTTCGAAGCGCTCCTCAGAGCCGATCTCACTTAGCCTGCCGACGAGTAGCTCGCGTGCGCCGGCCAGGTCCAACCCGTCCAGCGCCATCACCGGGAGGCCGGCGACCAGTTCGTCAGCATCGGGGGTCCGTGCCGTCGCCAGCACGACCACGGGATCCGCGGCGAGCCGACGGGTAACGAACACCAGCGCCTCGGCCGAGGGCACGTCGAGCAGGTGCAAGTCGTCGACGACGACCGCGACGGGCCACTCCTCGGCGTACCGGCACAGGAGCCCGAGAAGGGCAGCTCCGATCGCGAAGCGGTCTCCCCCGCGGCGCCCGGAGGCCGGGGCATCCGGTAGGGCGAGCGCGGCCGACAGCGCCTCGGCTTGCACGGTCGGCATCGTGGCGACGAGGTGCAGCGCCGGTCGCACCAGTTGGAGGAGGCCGGCGAACGCGATCTCCCGTTCCGCCTCCAGGCCGGTTGCCCGGAGCACGTGCAGACCCTCCAAACCTGCGACCGCGTGGTCGAGCAGGGCGGTCTTGCCGACCCCCGGATCGCCGGTGATGACCAGTGCGCCGCTGGTGCCGAGTCGGGCGCCGGCGAGCAGGCGGTCGATCGCCTGTTCCTCGGCCCTTCGTCCGACGAGCACCGCTCGATTCTAGGACGTTGGCGGCGATGACCAGGGTGTGTTACCGGCAAGGACTAGGGGGGTCCCCGGACGCGACAGGGACCTGGATGTCCTTACGTTCAAGGCGCACCACATCACCCGACTACCGCAGGAAGGCCCGCCATGACCACCGCCGAAGCCGCCACCGCAGCGGCACCGACTACCCCGGCGCCGACGATCGACGGCGACAAGCTCATGCAGTTCGTGTTCAAAGCTGTCGACGAGGTCGGCGCGACGCTCAACGCCGCACTCGTCGTGATGGGCGACAAGCTCGGCTACTACCGTGACCTCGCCGCCAACGGCCCGAGCACACCCGCCGAATTGGCTGAGCGCACCGCAACCGCCGAGCCGTACGCGCGTGAGTGGCTCAACGCCCAGGCCGCAGGCTCCTACGTGACGTATGACGCCTCGACCGGGCGCTATTCGTTGCCGGCGGAGCATGCGGTTGCGATGACCGACCAGGACAGCCCCGCGTTCCTTCCGGGCTTCTTCCAGATCGCGCTCGGGACGGTCCACGCCACCGACGACATCGTTGCGGCGGCGCGCAGCGGGGCTGGCTTCGGCTGGCACGAGCACGACACCAACGTGCACGTGGGCTGTGAGCGCTTCTTCCGACCCAGCTACCAGGCGAACCTGCTGACCTCGTGGCTGCCCGCCCTGGAGGGAGTCGAGGAGAAACTCCAACGCGGCGCACTGGTCGCGGACGTCGGCTGCGGCCACGGCGCCTCGACGATCCTGATGGCGCGGGCCTTCCCGAACTCCAGGTTCGTGGGCTCGGACTACCACTCGGCATCGATCGAGACGGCACGAGCGAGGGCCGAGGAGGCCGGCGTCGGCGACCGGATCCAGTTCCACATGGCGACGGCGCAGGACTTCGGCGGCGAGGGATACGACCTGGTGACGATGTTTGACTGCCTGCACGACATGGGCGACCCAGTCGGGGCAGCCAAGGGCGTACGTGAAGCCATTGCGGAGGACGGCACCTGGATGATCGTCGAGCCGATGGCCGGCGACCACGTCGAGGAGAACCTCAACCCGGTCGGCCGCGCCTACTACGGCTTCTCGACGCTCCTCTGCACGCCGTCCTCGCTTTCGCAGGACGTCGGGCTGGCGCTGGGTACGCAGGCGGGCCCCGCGCGGATCCGCGACGTCACCCGCGCTGGCGGTTTCACCCGCTTCCGCAGCGTCGCGGAGACCCCGTTCAACCGGGTCCTCGAAGTCCGTCCCTAACCGGCCGGAACGAGAGCACACTGGGGCCATGGCCACGGCGGCCCCACCAGTTGACCCCGAGTCGTACCTGATGTCGGGACTTGGCCCTAGGACGCATACCTGGGTGCGGGCTCAGCGTCGGCCGAGGCGCGCGCTCTATCTGTCCTCGCCGATAGGGCTCGGCCACGCGCGACGGGATCTGGCGATCGCCCACAGCCTGCGGCAGCACCATCCGGACCTGCAGATCGACTGGCTGGCCCAGCACCCGGTCACCCGC
>JBOHDU010000215.1:0-1525 GCA_050700615.1 Nocardioidaceae bacterium | reverse complement strand
ACCCAGTCTTTGCCATGTCAGTTCTCCTTAACGCGCCTGGTCAGCTTCGCTCCGCGAAGGGGAAGCCCAGCGCCTTCAGCAGCGCCCGACCCTCGTCGTCGTTCGTGGCCGAGGTGACCACGGTGATGTCCATGCCACGCTGCCGATCAACCTTGTCGGGGTCGATCTCGTGGAACATGACCTGCTCGGTCAGGCCGAAGGTGTAGTTGCCCGTGCCGTCGAACTGCCGCGGCGACAGGCCGCGGAAGTCACGGATACGAGGCAGCGCAAGCGAAAGCAGTCGATCAAGGAACTCCCACATCCGGTCACCGCGCAGGGTGACGTGCGCCCCGATCGGCATGCCCTCACGCAACTTGAACTGAGCGATCGACTTACGGGCCTTCGTCACCTGAGCCTTCTGCCCGGTGATTGTGGCCAGGTCTCGTACGGCGCCTTCGATCAGCTTCGAATCTCGCGCGGCCTCACCGACCCCCATGTTGACCACGATCTTGCTCACCCCGGGCACCTGCATGACGTTGGCGTAGCCGAACTCGTCCCTGAGCTCCGGCAGGATCTCTTGCTGGTAGCGCACCTTCAGCCGCGGAACAGGCCGCGCCGCCGGGGCGCTCGGTGCCTCGGTCTCGGGCGTACTGTCGGTGGTTGTCATCAGATCTCCTCGCCATTCTTGGTGGCGATGCGGACGTTGCGGTGTGCGGTGTAGGCCGTCCCGTCGGGGCGGGTCCGGGGAACCTCGGTCCGCTTCGAGCCCACTCGCGTCGGGACCTTCTTGCCGTCGACCTCGGTCAGCAGCATCACGTTGGACGCATGGATCGGTGCCTCCTGGGTGATGATTCCGCCGGTGTTGCCGGCCCGACCTCCCGTGTTGACGACCTTGGTGTGCCGCTTCACGCGGTTGACACCCTCGACCAGGAGCCGGTTCTGGTCGGTGTAGACACCGATGACCTTCCCCTCGGCGCCCTTGTCGGTGCCGGCGATGACGCGGACGACGTCGCCCTTCTTGATGGTGAGGTTACGAGCTCTCTTCGTGGCCATGTCAGAGCACCTCCGGTGCCAACGAGATGATCTTCATGAACTTCTTCTCCCGCAGCTCACGGCCCACCGGGCCGAAGATCCGGGTACCGCGCGGCTCGCCGTCCGACTTGAGGATCACCGCGGCGTTCTCGTCGAAGCGAATATAGGAGCCGTCGGCGCGACGGCGCTCCTTCACCGTGCGCACCACGACTGCCTTGACGACCTCGCCCTTCTTGACGTTGCTGCCGGGGATTGCGTCCTTGACGGTAGCCACGATGACGTCGCCGATGCCTGCGTAGCGCCGACCAGAGCCGCCGAGAACCCGGATGCACAAGATCTGCTTGGCACCGGTGTTGTCGGCGACCTTGAGTCGCGACTCCTGCTGGATCATTGGTTTCGCCTGGTTGTCGAGCTGGTTCTCGCCCTCTCAGCGGAGAGCGAGCCTGGCCGAACTGATGTGTGGAAATGGAGCTCGAGGCCGGTGGGCCTCAGGTCACTTGGCCTTCTCGAGGAC
>JBOHDU010000214.1:0-1652 GCA_050700615.1 Nocardioidaceae bacterium | reverse complement strand
GTTTGAGACGCATCGACCGCGGCTGCGGTCGATGGCCTACCGCATGCTCGGTTCGATGCCAGCGGCCGAGGACGCCGTCCAGGACGCCTGGCTGCGTCTGAGCACGGTGGACTCGGGCGCGATCCAGAACATCGGCGGCTGGTTGACCACCACCGTGGCCCGCGAATGCCTGCACGAGTTGCGGGGCCGGCGTACTCGTCGCGAGGAAGAGCTACCCGAGCGGCTGCCCGATCCGATGGTCACTCGCGAGAACCACCTGGATCCCGAGGCCGACGCGCTCCTTGCCGAAGTCGTGGGACTCGCGTTGTTGGTGGTGCTCGACACGTTGACCCCGGCCGAACGGCTCGCGTTCGTCCTGCACGACCTCTTTGCGTTCTCCTTCGACGAGGTGGCCAAGGTGCTCGACCGCTCCCCGGACGCCGTACGGCAGTTGGCCAGCCGGGCTCGTCGCAGGGTCGCTGACGCGCACGCATCGGAATCGGATACTTCCCCGAAGAAGCAGCGCGAGGTTGTTGACGCCTTCTTTGCGGCCGCGCGCACCGGGGATCTCGCAGCTCTTCTAGAGATCCTCCACCCCGACGTCGTCCTCCGCGCGGACCTCAGCCGAGGAGGCATCACCGTCATCCGCGGCAACGACCAGGTCGTCAAGCTCGCCCAGTCCCCCGAAGGGGCCGAGCTTCTCCCCGTCCTCGTCAACGGCGTGGCCGGTGCGCTGGTCACGGTCCACGGCGAACCGTTCTCGCTGATGGCACTCACCGTCGTCGACGGACGTGTCGCCAGCATCGAGGTGATCGGCGAGGCCGAACGGGTAGCGAGACTCGTCGCCCATCTGCTCTGATCGCCAACTCCGGTCCCCGATTTCGTCCCGGCTCGTCAGTTGCGGGGTCCGCCGACCTCCCGGGACCTACAAGCCGTCGTGACCTGTTCCCCCGCCTCGGCGCCACCCCAACGCCGCCGGTCGAACCGGGCGTCCAGTTCCGGCAAGGCTGGCGTGTGTGAAGCCGTTCCTGTTTCGCCCAGCTACGACATCAGGCTCCCCATGGCCCGCCTGCGGTCCGCCACTCTGCCTGGGCACTCGTGCAGCCAGCCTGGCTCGTCACCGGGTCCTGTCTCAAGCTCATCGGGTCAGACATATCAGCAAGATCACCACGAGCAGGGTCAGTGGACCCTGCCACTCGGACATCCGAACAGCACTCTTCCACTGTTTGGTCAGCCACGAGTCGCCGGGCTTGTCGCGCGGTGGCCGGTCTGCCAGCCACTTCCGCCACCCGGACATGCTCGATGCCTCCTTCTCCCTCAACCCGAGGGTACGGGGGCTCCTCCGGTGCGTCAGGGTCAATCCTTGCCCATGGTCCGGGCAATCGGTCGCTCACTGCGTGAAAGCAGTTCCACGAGGTCAGCGGCAGATGGGGGCAGTCGAGTTCGGTCGAAGTTTCAAGGCTGCCGCGAGCGGCCGCCGAGCGGTAACTCCGCGTAGTTCGTGGTGGTGCGAGCACAGGCGATCGTCATACCCGACTTGCGACATGATGCGGCGCTCGCATATCGTGGCGATGTATCGGATCGATATATCTGGCGTCGGCTTCGCCGTACCCCGGTTCGATGCGGGAGGTGCGATGAGGCCGATCGACTACAACACCGAGCAGTACCCGGAC
>JBOHDU010000213.1:0-3995 GCA_050700615.1 Nocardioidaceae bacterium | reverse complement strand
GGCGCCGACGAGGCGTTCGTCACCGGGACGTTCGCGGGTCTCGTGCCGGTTCGGGAGGTCGACGGGCGGGACATCGGCGCTGGTGCCAGGGAGCTGACTGACCGGCTGCGCGCGCTCTATCTCGAAGCCGTCGAGCGCGACGTCGCCGAGCGCACGGGGACGTGACCGTGGTCGTCAGGCTGGCTATGTGGTCCGGTCCTCGCAACATCTCGACGGCACTCATGCGCTCCTGGGAACACCGCCCGGACTCCGTCGTCGTCGACGAGCCGCTCTACCCCCACTTCCTGTCCTACACCGGCATCGATCACCCCGGCCGAGACGAAGTGCTCGCGAACGGAGAGACCGACTGGCGAGTAGTCGTCGAAGGGCTGTTGGGCCCGGTGCCCGAAGGCATCGCGGTCTTCTATCAGAAGCACATGGCCCACCACCTCGTCGACGACATCGATCCGGGCTGGATCGCTGAACTGACCAACGTGCTGTTGATCCGAGATCCCCGTGAGGTGGTGGCGTCATACATCAGGTCCCGCGAGCAGGTCACTGTGGCCGACATCGGGTTGCCGCAACAGCAGCGGCTGCTGACGGGTCTCGCTTCGCGCGGAACGCCGCCGACCGTGATCGACGCAGCCGACTTCCTGCGGCAACCAGAGGGCTACCTGCGCGCGCTGTGCAGCTTGGTCGATCTGCCCTTCACCGAAGCTATGCTCTCGTGGCCGGCGGGACGCCGCGAGTCCGACGGCGTGTGGGGTCGCTACTGGTACGACGCGGTGTGGCGCTCTACCGGGTTCGAGCCCTACCGGCCGCGCGCTGTGGTTCTCGAGGGGGCCCCTGCCGAAGTGGCCCGGGATTGCACCCCGATCTACGAGCATCTGCACGGCCTTCGCTACCTGCTCTGACCGGCTCAGCCGACGTCCGCAAGCCGGCTCGAGCGCGGCAGCCGAGGCGGGACCCTGGGTCAACCGAACCGGTGCCGGTGCGGTCCCCGCCACTCGCGATTACGGCGCTCGAGCCGGCGGCTACTACGATGAGCGGACCTCGCCGGCGTGGCGCAACTGGCAGCGCACTTCACTTGTAATGAAGGGGTTAGGGGTTCGAGTCCCCTCGCCGGCTCCCGGCTGATGTACCGCGGCATCTGCGACGGGGCGCGCCGCGACACCGTGTGGGGAGAAGCGGTCGGAACCCGTATGCGGGGTGGTGGTGGTGGTAGGAGGCGGCCGCATGAAACGCCCCCGAACTGCACGAGATCGGGGGCGCTCTCAGGGGGCTGGATGGAGCAACCGTGGCGGGGATTCCCCTCCACCACGTACCGAGCCTGTCACATCGACGGAGAGTTGTCAGCCGATCGCACAAGGTAGTCGGGCAGCCTCTGCCGCTCTGCTTCGACGCTCCAGCGGTAGGTCAGCCGGCCGGTGTCTCGAGCTCGGCCTCGGAACCCACCTCGTAGGTGGTGAAGTGTCGCGGGACGATGCCGAGCAGCAAGAGGGCCGCTATCGAGGCCAGAAGCAGGCCGAGGAACACCGCGTGGGTCGAGGCTTGGAGAGCCGCCCGCATATAGGCCTCGGCGCCGGCAGAGGCGTGATGGCCTTCCAAGGCGCGACTCATGCCGTCGACGCTCCCGGGGATCTGCTGCTTCAAGCCGGCGGGGGCGTTCTCGATCCGGTGGAGCAGCACGGTGTTGGTGATCGCTCCGAACACGGCCGCGCCGATGCTTTGACCGAGGAAGCGCGAGAAGATCGCGCCGCCGGTGATCACGCCCCGCTGCGACCACCCAACGGTGGACTGCAACCCGACGATCAGGGACGAGGTGATCAGGCCGAGGCCGGCACCCATAAGGGCACTCCCCAGCACCGGCTGCCACACCGGGGCGCTCTCCGGTGCCAGCACGAAGACGACGCCGGCCGCGATCGTGAACACGCTTCCTACGAGTGCTGTGTCGCGAAAGCCGATTCGCAGGTAGAACCGGCTGGACAATCCGGAGAAGAGCGGCCACGTCATGCTCATCACCGCAAGCATGAAGCCCGCCGCCACCGCACCAAGCCCCAAGACGGCCTGACCCCAGGTCGGCAGGAAGGTCGACAGCCCGATGATGAGCAGTCCGCTCACACCTGTGGCGGCGTAGGAGCCGGCGATCTGACGCCGAGACCACAACCACGGCGGCAGGACCGGCTCGCTGGCCCGCCGCTCGACCAGCACGACCGAAACCGTGGCGAACGCCGACCCGGCGAAGATCAGCACACTCGGCACCGACAGCCATGGCCAGCTGGTGCCGCCCTGCAGGAGGCCGAAGATCAACAGTCCTGCTGCTGCGAAGAGCAGCCCTGCACCGGCGTAGTCGATGCGATGCGCCCGTCGTTCCACCACCTCGTGCAGCTCCCGCACGATCATCGTCAGCGCGAAGGCACCGATCGGCAGGTTGACGAGGAAGATCCATCGCCACGACGCATACTCGGCGAACGCGCCGCCCAGGGCGGGTGCGACGACCGCGGAGACCCCCCAGACGCTCGATAGCCAGCCCTGCACCCGCCCGCGCTCCCTGACGTCGTACAGGTCACCGGCGACGGTGTTGACGGTGGCGCCGATCGATCCGGCGCCGAGCCCCTGAAGCGCGCGGAAGAGGATCAACGTCACCATGCTCCACGCGAGCGCAGACAGCGCCGACCCGATCAGGAAGACGACGATCCCGATGACCAGGATGGGTTTGCGGCCATAGAGGTCGGCGAGCTTGCCGTACACGGGGATGGTGACGGTCTGGGCCAGCAGATAGACCGAGAACACCCAGCCCACCAACGAGAAACCGCCGAGGTCACCCACCACCTGAGGGATCGCGGTCGCGACGATCGTGGTGTCCATCGCCACCAGCGCCATGGACAGCATCAACGCGAACAGGATCCGTGTGCGCGTGTCGTTGCGCAGGCTCGCCACGTCCCTCCTCGCTGGTGTCGCGTCGACCGGCGCTCGCCGGCGGATAACCCCTCATCAGGCTACGCGCGGCCTCGACGTGCTGGCCCGAACGAGCCTGCTGGCAGGCGACCGCTCGGGGATGCAGCGCGCCGGTCCCGGACCGGCTCATATAGTGGGCAGATGCGGGCAGAGCAGGTTACCGAACCGTGGGCGGAGCATGGCGAGGGTCCGGTCTGGTGGAGCGGTTGGGGCGGTCTGAAGTACGTCGACATGCTTCGGGGTGACGTCTTGTCCTTGGCCGATGACGCAAGCGTGACACGAGCCCACGTCGGCACGGTGGCTGCGGCCCTGAGACCGCGGGCAGGCGGGGGCGCCGTTATCGCCACCGAGCGGTCGTTCGCGCTGGCGAGTCGAAACGATCTCAGCGACGCGCGGCCGATCGGCGACGTCTGGTCGGACCCGGCGATCCGGTTCAACGACGGTGCCTGCGATCCGGCCGGTCGGTTCTACTGCGGCACGATGGCGTACGCCGAGACGACAGGGGCGGGCACGATGTACCGCCTTACGGCCGACGGTGACGATCGCCTCGAGACCACCGTGGTGTGGGCCGGCGTCACGATCTCCAACGGTTTCGGGTTCAGCCCGGACGGATCACAGGCCTACTACAACGACACCCCAACCCGGCGCACGGATGTCTTCGACTACGACGAGCACGACAGACTGGTCAACCGGCGTCCGCTGATGACGCTCACCGAGCGCGACAAGGGGAACCCGGACGGCCTCTGCGTCGACAGCGATGGCTGTGTTTGGGTGGCGCTTTGGGATGGGTCCGCGGTGCGGCGCTACACACCCGATGGTCGTCTGGACGGCGTGGTGGAACTGCCGGTGACCCGGGTGACCGCGTGCACCTTCGGCGGTGCCGACCTCGACACCCTCTACATCACCACCTCGCGGACCGGCATTCCCGCCGGCGAGCAGCCCGCGGCCGGGGCCTTTTTGGCGTGTCGGCCCGGCGTCACCGGACAACCGCCGTTGACTTTCGCCGTCTGACCACCCGGCTGACCGATGGGACGCGAGACGACCGCTCACCCGAGGGG
>JBOHDU010000212.1:0-1768 GCA_050700615.1 Nocardioidaceae bacterium | reverse complement strand
CCTTCGGGTGGGCGGTCAGCACCGCGCCGATCGCGACGCGTTGCAGCTGGCCGGCCGACAGCCCGTACAACGCGCGGTTGCGGAGATCGGCCAGGCCGAGCAGGTCGAGTGTCTCCTCGACCCGCTTGCGCATGACGGGGGCGGCAATCCCGAGCGACTCCATCCCATAGGCGAGCTCGTCCTCGACCGAGTCCGTCACGAACCCCGCCAGCGGATTCTGCCCGACGAAGCCGACCACGTCGACGAGGTCGCGCGGGCGGTAGCTGCGGGTGGACCGGCCGTCGACAGTGACCTCGCCTGCGAGCGTGCCCCCGGTGAAGTGCGGGACCAGGCCGTTGACACACTTCAGCAACGTGGACTTGCCCGATCCGGTCGGTCCGACGACGACGCACAGCTCGCCCTCGGGCACGTCGAACGAAACATCGGCGAGCGTCGGCGCCGCGGCGTCGTCGTACGTCACCGAGACGCGTTCGAACGCGATCACGCGGCGCCGACTCGGTCCGGTGGAGGCGGCGCGACGAACGCCGGCAGCACACCGACGAGTGGCCCGAGCAGCGCGAGCAGGCTGAGCTGCGGAAGCTCGAGCGGGTACGGCGGCTGAGCGGTGGCGGGGTCGTGCGCCGCCAGCCAGAAGAGTGCGACGGCGCAGCCGACTCCCGACGCAGCAACCAGCCACTCGGGCAACGCCCAGGGGTCCGGCCGGTAGCGGCTGCGTTTCGTGCGTTGGCCGCCGACCACGAGCCCGATCGCGGCCAATACGCAGCCGGCGAGCAGCAACGGGAGTCCGAGCCAGCCGGCGGTGCTCGCATCGAGCATCCCGAACAGGCCGATGCACACGCCCAAGACGCCGAGGAGCACCAGTCCAGCCGTCGCGCGCTTGGCCCGCGCCCCACTCTCGGTGCTCCGTCCGTAGCCACGGCTGTCCATGGCCGCGGCCAGCTCGACCGAGCGGCCGAGTGCATTGTGCAGCACCGGCATCGCCGTACGTCGAACGTGGGCCAGCCCCTGGCCGTCGTAGCCGCGCAGTCGCTGGGCGCTTCGCACGCGCGCGGCGTCGGCGACCAGCTGCGGCGCGAACGTCAGCGCGACCACCGAGGCGACACCGATCTCATAAAGCGCACCTGGCACGCACCGGAGCAGCCGCTGCGCGCTGGCAAGCGCGTTGGCGGCGCCGATGCAGCAGATGATCGTCGCCAGTTGCAGCCCCTCCGCTAGGGCAGTCAGCACCGCCTCCCAGGTGATGAGCCCGCCGATCTTGATCCCGGCGGCCCAGTCCGGTAGCGGGATCTGGGGCAGCTCGACGATGACGTGGATGCCCTGTGACTCGCTGGACAGCAATGCCTGGAGCACGATCCGGACGACGATGATGATCAGCCCAAGACGCAGGAATGCGCCGTACGCATAGGCCCAGGGTGCGCGCGAGCGCCGAGCCACCACGACGTATCCGGCCACGGCCAGGATCAGCAGACAGATGAAGGGGTTCGTTGTTCGGCTGGCGCCCGCCGCCAGGCCGATCGCCCACAGCCACCAGGCTCCTGGGTGCAGGGAGCGTGGATAGCTGGGGGAGTGGATCGGCCGCATCACGAGGTCTCGTAGCTACTCGGCGGTGGTGGCCTGGCGGCGGCGTGCGACGCCCGCCGCGACGGTGAGTGCGATCACCAGGATCACGGCAATGGCGATGGTGACCCAGGTGCTGCTGATGCCACTCGATCCGCCGCTCGACGAGCCCAGCTGCAGCGTCACCTTGCCGTCAGGCGCGGGCTGGGCC
>JBOHDU010000211.1:0-6277 GCA_050700615.1 Nocardioidaceae bacterium | reverse complement strand
GAACGAACAGGGACGGGTGGTGCTGAATCGAACGTACCGAGACGCCGCGCTCGCACGTTCGTGCTTTTGCCCAGATGTGTCCGTTCGGATGAGCGGCGAGTCGTCGGTACGTCGGGTGCCGCGGTCCTGCGCGCTCACGGCCACAGCGAGCCCGCGATGACGGGACCGGCGTTCGACGACGCCGTCCAAGCCGCCGGAACCGCCACTGAGCGGCGACCACACTCGACTCTCCGCATCGACAACGACATGATGATGAGCGAGGAGGTGCCAGATGGCTGCAGCCGGCCTGGCCGCGGTGGACCATGTGGTGCTGCTGATGCTGGAGAACCGCTCGCTCGATCACATGCTCGGCTATCTCTACCAGGGGTCAGGCAACGTCTCGCCCGCCGGCGATCCGTTCGACGGCTTGACCGGCAATGAGGCCTGCCCTGACAACGGCGGGACGGCGGTGCCCGTCTACCCGATCACCCCCACGACTCCGCACGCCTACTTCATGCCGGGTGCCGATCCCGGCGAGGGCTACGCGGCGACGAACGACCAGTGCTACCAGACCACCACCCCGCCGGCAGCAGGTGAGGTCGCGCCGATGACCGGGTTCGTCACCGACTACCAGGCCGCCATCGCCGCGAACAAGGCCAGAGGCTGGTACGTCGTACCGGGCACGGCACCGAACTGGATCATGGGGTGCTACACACCCGAGGCCCTCCCGGTCCTCTCCGCCTTGGCCGCCGGGTACGCGGTGTGCGACCGCTGGTACTGCTCGGCGCCTACGATGACGATGCCGAACCGGGCCTTCGTGTCGGCCGGCACCAGCCAAGGGCACATGGACGACGCGACCAAGACCTTCACCGTGCCCTCTATCTTCGGCTCGCTGACCGGCGCGAGCGTGCCATGGAAGATCTACGGCTACTCCTCCTCGCCGCTGACCAGACTCGACTTCCCTGACGTCACCTCCGCCCCAGCGACGAACTTCGGCGTCTTCGCCGACTTCCAGGCCCAGGCGGCCGCCGGCAACCTGCCGGGCTATGCCTTCCTCGAGCCGGGCTGGGGGTCGACCGGAAACAGCGAGCACCCGAACTACGACGTCGCCCTCGGCGAGGCGATGTTGCTGGACACCTACCGTGCGGTTCGGGACGGCCCCGCATGGGACTCGACACTGCTCATCGTCACGTACGACGAGCATGGCGGCTGCTACGACCACGTCCCGCCCCCGTGGGGCGCCACCCCACCTGACGACTCCATCGGGGAGTTCGGCTTCGACTTCACCCGCTTCGGTCCGCGCGTGCCGACTGTGCTGGTGAGCCCGCTCATTCCGGCCGGTACGGTCCATCGGGTGCCCGACGGCAGCGCACCGTTCGACCACACCAGCGTGCTGGCGACCATCGAGCACCGCTGGAACCTCAACCCGCTCACCAGGCGCGACGCCGCCGCCCCGGACGTGGGTGGTGCGCTGACGCTTGCGACACCGCGCACCGACGACCCGCTCGCCAAGGTCACGGCACCGACTCCTCCGCCCACCCCGACTGAGCTGGCCATCCAGCCGTCCCACCTGCTGCAGGTGCAGGCCGAGCTGCTGGCACGCCAGCGTGGCCGGCTGGAGGAGCTGGCCGGACTCGTCACCAGCAACGACTACCAGGGATATATCGCCGAGCACAGCTGATCCGCCGACGAACGGCCGGTCGTCGCGCCGTCTTCAAGCTCCAGTCATCGCCCCGACAGGACTCGGCCGGAACCCGGGGAACACCAAGCCGACGTTCAGCTTGAACTGCGACCTGAGTACCTCGGCCAACACGCTGCGGTAGTCGGTCGTCACGGCCAGATCGCCGTCCACCAGTGCACCCGGGCTGAGACTGGGCCAGTCGGCGTAGTAGCGGCCGCCTCGCACCCCGGCACCGACGAGAAACATGACGTTGCCGTAGCCATGGTCAAGGCCGAGGTTGGTGTTCTCCGCGACCCGGCGACCGAACTCACTGATCGTCACCAGCGTGACCTTGCCTCCGAGGGCACCGAGATCGGTGAAGAACGCCGCCACCGCTGCGGCCATCTCACCTGCCATGTCGCGCATCTGACCCTTGTCCAGGGTGCCGACGTTGGCGTGCATGTCCCAGGATCCGTGGTCGACGGTCACCACCTCGGTGCCGACGTCGGCGCGGATCAGCCGAGCCGTGTCAGCCATCGCGGCACCGAGGTCGGTGGCCGGGTAGTGCGCACTGTGCTGCGGACGATGCGGAACGGCCTGCACCGGGCCGAACGACGACACCACCGACAGTGCCGACCGGGTCCCGGCGCCAAGGGTCTCACCGCCGGTGCCCCAGACGGTGCGCAGGGATGCCAGCCGAGCCCGCCGACCACTGCGGTCCGAGGGACCTGAGAGCTTAACCCCGTCGACGGACGCCGCACCGAACGACGGCTGCGACCCGTACAACGACGCCGGTACGACGGTGTCGCCCATCTCCACGCCCTCGAGCGGGCTCCGAAACGAGTCCAGGCCGATCATCCGATTCAGCCAGCCGCGGCGCACCGTCGACGTTGGGTCGGCGTCCTCGACCTCCTCCATCGCCGAGAAGTGCGACCGGTTCGGTGCCGGCAGCCCAGCGGCGTGGACCGCTGCCATCCTGCCGGCGGACCACAACGGCAGCAGGGGTTTGAGCGACGGGTGCAGCCCGAACATCGCGTCGTGCGCCAGCAAGGTGTTTGCCGGGACGGCGATCCCGGGTCGCGCCAGGGCGTAGCCCGGATCGCCGTGCGGGACTACCAGGCTCAAGCCGTCCGCACCGCCGCGGAGGCTGAGCACGACCAGGACCGCCCTCGCCTTCCCGGTCTCCGCGAACGCGACCTGGCGGACGACCTCACCCTGGGCAATCGTCAGGACCCCCGCCCCGGTGACGGCCAGTAGCCCGGTGAGGAAGCCACGCCGGGACAGCGCGTGGAACTCCGCACAGTTACTGTCGTGCACGTCTGACGTCTCCATGGTCTTCTCCCAACGGGCTGCGGCCGTGGCCTCAGCGGGTCATGAACTCGGGGGTGTCGAGAATCGTCGCGAGCAACCGGGGCATCTTCCACGACGCCACGGCGTGCGTGCGCGTGATGCGGTCGCTCGGCGCCACTTGCGTCGACTGGCAGGCGGCCTGCAACAGTCGTGGCGTCGACGGGCGCGAGAGCAACACCCGGCACAGATGGTCGACCAGCATGTCGAAGCGCATCCCCCACGTGGGGATCCAGGACGCGTGGGACCGGTACACGATGTCGGCACGGGGAAACCAGCCGCCTGCCATCTCGGTGTGCAGCGTGAACGAGCCGAGGAGGCGGCCGGGGCTCGACCAGGAGCCGTTGTCCAGGGGATCTCCGTCAGGGCGCGGCCATGCGTAGGGGCGCTGCCCCATCGCCTTCGCCTGCCAGGCCATCTGGTTGGCTGCCGACGACGCAGACCTCGGCCGCCTGACTCGAACGCCGAGGGCGCGGTACGTCGCGACAACATCCATCGCCGGGTTGCGCACCTTCGTACCGATCGAGACCCGGAACTCCCGGCTCGCCACCAGGGCACGCAGCACCGCCTTGATGTCGGTTCCGGACGCGGAGTACACGCTCGCCAGGTGGTTGACCAGCTGTGCCGAAGGGGTGTCGGAGACGAAGACGGTCGCCAGCCGGGTGGCGAGGCGCATGGCCGTCGCCGGGTGATGCGCCAGGTACTCGAGGTAGCTCTCGCACAACGCCCGTCCGTCGGCCGACTGGTTCGCCGAGGAGAACCCGAGCACGCCCACCGGCACTGACGTCTCACAGTGCGCAGATTCGCGGTAGACGGGCTTGAAGGTGTGGAACAGGTCGACCTGCCAGCCGGACAGGATCTGGGATGACCCCAGGACGTCCGCCTCGGAGTAGATACGTCCGACGGTGTGCAGCTCGAGCAGCTCACGACCCAGGTTCTCGTTCGGGATCGGGGACCTCGACTCGGCGTTGTCCAGGTAGGTCAGCATGCAGGGGTGCAGGACCGCGGCCTTGAGCAGGTTGTCGAACCGGCCGAGTGCGTTGGCCCTGATGGTGGCGTCGTACCGCATCCTGGTCGGCCAGGTGTAGCCGATGAGTCCGGGGATGTAGAGCAACGTCGACCAGAACTCCGTCATCGTCTCCAGCAGCTGTCGCTGCGTGAAGAAGCGCTGCAGGATCACCCAGTGGGCGAAGTCGTGCGCGACGTCGCCACTCTTGAGGTGGCCATCCCGATAGGCCGACCACAGGGCGCCCGGTGTCCAGCTCAGGTGTGGGTACCAGGCCTTGACGGCAGCAGCCGTCCGGTCGGAGATCCGACCCGGGTTGAGCTGTTGCTCGAACCAGTCCTGCGCCCCGCCGGCGCGATGGGCCTGGGCGATCAGGCCCGGCGTGATCCCGTAGGAGAATCGGTCCAGCATGTGACGCAGTCCGGCCGAGGGCACCGCCGTCTTACGGTAGGGACGGACGCGGTAGCGCAGCGCAGTGGCGCTTGCGGTATCGGACACGGCGCCGAACGCCGGCCCGGCAACTGCCAGCGCACCGACCGCGGCGCCCCTCGCGATAAGGCCGCGACGCGAGAGCCCCGTGGCCTCGACTGGCATTGCTGCGTTGATGCCGTTGTCCAGCATGCAAAGACTCCTTTGCCGACCGGCTCAGAACCGCGGACGGGGTCTGTCCGCGACCGACCTGCGTCCTCGACCCTACGCAGGCCGGCTGCCGCCGCGCCTCGGCCGTTCGGACCATTCGCGTCGGCCGGGTGGGCACAACCGAACAGGCGCCAGTGGTCACGACCGCGAGGCGGCGGGGACCTGACCCGGATGAGGGGAGTCGACCGGACGCTGTAAGACTGGGTGAGGTTACGAGCAGGAGGTCGTCCATGCCAGAGTCCGCCGCTGCAGAACACGAGCTTCAGGCGACCCGCCTGTTCGCCCGTAGGCTTCCTCGCGACAACTTCCCGGAGCACGGGATGCCCCCGCGTGACGCGTACGAGCTGATCCATCTCGGCCTTCGCGTCGACGGGCAGCCCTCGATGAACCTGGCCTCGTTCGTGACCACCTGGATGGAGCCCGAGGCCGAGGCGCTCATCCACGAAGCCGTCAGCACCAACCAGATCGACCACGAGGAGTACCCGATAGCGGAGCGGCTGGAGGAGGTCTGCGTGCGCATGCTCGCTGACCTGTGGCACGCCCCGGACGTGCACAACGCGGTGGGTGTCGGCACGATCGGCTCGTCGGAAGCCATCATGCTGGGTCTGTTGGCGCACAAGTTCAGCTGGCGGAACGCCCGGGAGTCGTCCAACCTCCCGGCCGACAAGCCCAACATCGTGTTCGGCGCCGAGACGCACATCGTCTGGGACAAGTTCGCTCGCTACTTCGAGGTCGAGCCTCGCAAGATTCCGCTCCGCGCCGACAAGTACGTGCTCGCGCCGGCTGACGTGGCCGAGCGCATCGACGAGAACACCATCGCGGTGGGTGCGGTGCTCGGTACGACGTTCATCGGGGAGAACGACCCCATCGGCGAGCTCAACGACCTGCTCCTCCAGGTCAAGCGGGACAAGGGTTGGGACATCCCTTTGCACGTCGACGGTGCGAGCGGAGGATTCATCGCGCCGTTCAGCAACCCGGACGAGCGCTGGGACTTCCGGCTCGAGCAAGTCAAGTCCATCAACGCGTCCGGCCACAAGTACGGACTTGTCTATCCCGGCATCGGATGGCTGGTGTTCCGTGATCGCGGCTGCCTACCGGAGGAGCTGGTGTTCAACGTGAACTACCTCGGGGGCGCACAGCCGACGTTCACGTTCAACTTCTCTCGGTCGGCCGCGATGATCCAGGCGCAGTTCTACAACTTTGTGCGCCTCGGGCGTGCGGGATACCGGGGGGTGGTCGACAACATGCTCGTCAACGCCCGCCACCTCAGCGAGCAGCTGGAGAGGCTCGGCCGATTCGAGCTGCTGAACCCTCGCCTGTCCGAACCCGTGGTGACGTTCCGTCTTGTCGGGGGCCATGACTTCGACGAGTTCCATCTCTCCGACCGCCTCCGGCAGCACGGCTGGATCGTGCCCGCGTACACGTTGCCCCCGAACGCCGAGCACGTGAACGTGCTGCGCATCGTCGTGCGCAACGACATGAGCCGCGACAAGGTCGACATCCTGGTGGAACACGTCAAGGAGGCGTGTCACTACCTCGACGGGCGAGGCATGCCTCCGACCGAGCCGGAGCGTAAGACTCACCTCGCCCAACGCCACCGCTGCTAATGGCAACTGGTGACCACGGGCCGGTGATCAGGCCCGGCT
>JBOHDU010000210.1:0-3198 GCA_050700615.1 Nocardioidaceae bacterium | reverse complement strand
GTGCAACCCTCCCGACACCTTGTAGCCACCGCCCCCGAACTTGCCGCCGGCGTGCAGCTCGGTCAGGACCAGCGTGACCGCCGGAACGCCTTCGGTCGGGTGGATGCCGGTGGGAATGCCGCGCCCGTTGTCGACGACTCGCACGCCTCCGTCGGCGAGCAGGGTGACCTCGATGCGGTCGCAGTAACCGGCCAACGCCTCGTCAACGGCGTTGTCGACGATCTCCCAGACCAGGTGATGCAGGCCGCGCTCGCCGGTCGACCCGATGTACATGCTCGGACGCTTACGGACGGCCTCGAGACCCTCGAGGATGGTGATGTCGGAAGCGTCGTAGCGAGCCTCCTCGGCTGGTGGTGTCTCCGGGCTCGACTGGTCGTCGGGCGTCTCGTCGGGCAGTTGGCTCTCGTTGGCCGTCACGCAGGAGACCTCCCGGTCATCGGGCCGCCACCAGGCGACCGCACGGCAATCTGCCCCGGGTCAATGCTGACCCGGAGTGCGCACCGCGATTACTCAGCACAAAGGCCGCTCGCCAGGACCGGGAGCACCGAAGATCAATGCCCACCAAATCAGTCGTCCTGGAGGTGAGGCGGCCTTTCCTATCGCTGCAAGTATAGGCGATTCCAGCCCCGATCAGCGCATCACGCCCACAGGAGACACGGCAGATGCGACGAAAATCTCGCTCAGGCGGGGTGAGATCGGCTCTCACAGCCACGCATAGGGTGGGGACAAGGTCCCCATACCGGCGAGGGCCCCTCAGATCGCCTCTCCGGCCCGTGTTGACGATCAGCCGTACGTGTCCCGCGGGCCCCGGCCATCGCGAACGGCGCGCCTGCCCTTGCGCCATGACGGGGAGGCGGGGCCGACGATATCGATGCGAAGCACCGTGCCGTCTCCCAGCTCCTCGTTGAGCCGGCGTACGACGGTCGGTGCGAGAAGCCGTAGCTGCGTCGCCCAGGAAGTCGAGTCGGTCCTGACCTGGAGGTGGCCGTCTGCGAAGCTCTCCGGGCTGCAGTGTCCGGCGATCTCGATGCCGACGATCGACGACCAACGACCGAAGACGCCATGCACGGCGAGCTCGGTGGTCCAGCCGTTGTCCGTGACCAGCTTGTCGACCGCGGTTCCCACCATGGCCGGGTCGCGGACGCCGGGCCGAGGGCCGGAGTACTCCGGCTGCGCGCTACGTCGGCCGGATCGCGTACGCTGCTTGGCCGCCCGGGCCGCCCCACGGGCCCCTGCTGCGACCGAGCGGGCGACGTCGAGGCCGGTCGCGTCGTGAGTCGACCCGGATACCCCTCGAACCTCGGCCGAGGACTCGGCCGGCGAATGCTCCTGCTCAGGCACTGGTGACCTTCCCGTCGTGCACCTCGAAGCGATGGCTCACCAGGCCTGAGGGCACGTCGGCATCGACCGCAGCCGTGACAAGGACCTGCTCGGTTCCGGTCACCAGTGCGGCCAGCCGACTACGACGAAGATCGTCGAGCTCGGCGAACACGTCGTCGAGGATCAACACGGGGTCGTCGCCATCGAGACGCAGCAGTTCGAAGGCGGCGAGCTTCAGCGCCAGCGCGAGCGACCACGACTCGCCGTGGCTGGCGTAGCCCTTGGCCTGCATCCCCCCGACGCTGAGCAGCAGGTCGTCGCGGTGCGGCCCGACCAGGGTCAGGCCACGGTCGAGCTCCTCTTCGCGGCGGCGACCCAGCTCGGCAAGCAGCAGCGTGGCGAGGTCGCTGCGGTCCGTCACGTGCGGCTACAGCTCCAGCGAGGGCTTATACGTCAGCTCGGTGTCGTTGCCGTGGTCGGGCTTGGGCACGGCGGACGACACGTCGGCGTAGTGCTTGGCGACCTGCGGCCGCAGCAGCCTCACGAGATCCAGCCGGGCCGCGAGCAGCTCCGCTCCGATGCGAGCCAGATGTGAGTCCCACGTGTCGAGTGTCGACAAGACACCCTCGCTCCTTTGACGCGAAGCTCGGCCGCCGGCTGTCTTCAGCAGCGTGCTTCGCTGCTTGAGAACGCGGTCGTAGTCGCTGCGCACGCCCGCGAACCGAGGGGCTCGCGCAATCAGCAGCGCGTCGAGGAACCGCCGCCGCCCACTGGGGTCACCCTTGACCAGGTCGAGGTCGTCGGGCGAGAACATCACCGTGCGCAGGACGCCCAGCACCTCGCGGGGCCGCGGCACCAGTCCCTTGTTGAGCCGCGCCCTGTTCGACCTGCCCGGGTTGATCTCGAGCTCGATCAGGGCCGCCCGGTCGTCGCGAAAGACCGTCGTGCGCACGACCGCGTGGTCAGCGCCGATCCGGACCAGGGGCTGGTCGCTCGCCACCCGATGCGACGACTGGGTCGCGACGTAGTCGATCGCCTCGACCAGATTGGTCTTGCCTTGGCCGTTGGGCCCGATGAATGCCGAAACACCGGGCAGGATCTCGATCTCGACACGCTCATAGGAGCGGAAGTCGGTCAGCGAGAGGCGAGATACATGCACGGGCAGTCAGGCGCTGGTGCCGCCCTCGGACTTGACCGCGTGCCCACCGAACTGGTTGCGCATGGCCGCGACCGCCTTCATCGCCGGCGACTCGTCCTGCCTCGACTGGAAGCGGGTGTAGAGCGCTGCCGTGATGGCATGCATAGGTACGGCGTTGTCGATCGCAGCCTCGATGGTCCAGCGGCCCTCGCCCGAGTCCTCGGCGTAGCCGGCAATCTTGTCGAGATGACTGTCGTCCTGCAGAGCTGCAACGAGCAGGTCGAGTAGCCAGGACCGGATCACGGTCCCCTCGCGCCAGGAGTTGAACGCCTCGGTCACGTTCTCGACCAGGTCAACCTTCTCCAGCAGCTCCCAGCCCTCGGCATAGGCCTGCATCACGCCGTACTCGATGCCGTTATGGACCATCTTGGCGAAGTGCCCGGCCCCGACCTTGCCCGCGTGCACAAAGCCGAACTCGCCGACTGGCTTGAGTGCGTCGAAGGCGGGCTGGACCTTCGCAACGTCGGCTGCTGAGCCGCCGCACATCAGGGCATAGCCGTTCTTCAGCCCCCAGACTCCGCCGGAGACTCCACAGTCGACGAACCCGACGCCCCTCTTGGCGAGCAGGTCGGCGTTGATCTGGTCGTCGGTCCAGCGCGAGTTGCCTCCGTCGACGACGAGGTCACCTTCGCCCATCAACTCCCCGAGCTGCTTGATCGTCTCGCGGGTGGGTTCACCTG
>JBOHDU010000209.1:0-2062 GCA_050700615.1 Nocardioidaceae bacterium | reverse complement strand
GTTGAATGCTGACTAGCGGTCCGTGGCTCCAGGAAAAGTCCAACGGCAGCGACATCGAGCCGGTGCGCGTTTCCAGCAAGCACGCCATCCGTTGTCCGTCAGCGCCGTCACCGTCCGGCGAAAACTCGAGGAGTTGTGATGGAACTGTCCTTGGAGCACCGCAACGACGGCGAGCGGATGGTCGTCGACGTGGGCGGCGAGATCGACGTCTACACGGCCCCCAAGCTGCGTGAACGCCTCGTCGAGCTCATCAACGCAGGCCACTACCAACTCGTCGTCAACCTCGAGGACGTCGACTTTCTCGACTCCACCGGACTCGGTGTCCTGGTCGGGGCACTGAAGCGCGTGCGCTCCCATGGGGGCTCTCTCTGCCTGGTCTGCAGCCAGGAACGGTTGCTGAAGATCTTCCGCATCACCGGCCTGGCCAAGGTCTTTCCGATCTACGACTCCATCGAGGCGGCGAAGGGACAGTAGTACTACGACTCACGAGATAGGACAGCCGTACTGTGGGCGATTCGACGGGGGCGTCGTCTCCACTGCCCGCCGTCAGTCGATAGACTCCCCCGCGGCCGCTCGGAGTGAGCCTGCTCACCGGTCACACAGTTAGGTCATGTCACAGGGCGCGGTGCCCTGACTGAAGCACGATTGAGCCGCGCACGGCTCAGTGGAGGTATCGGATGTCCGGGCTCAACCTGGCCGACGGCAGCGGAGCGCTGTCGCTGTCAAGCGGCAACATCACGCTCGTCGTCGCCGTGGCCGTGATCGCGGTCATAGGACTGGCGATGTCGGCGCTCTTCCGCAGGGAAGTTCTCGCTGCCCCGGAGGGCACCCCCAACATGCGGCGCATCGGAGCGGCCGTGGAGGAGGGAGCCCAGGCGTATCTCACCCGTCAGTTCAAGACACTCGCGGTGTTTGCGATCGTCGCCTTCCTGCTGCTGTTCGTGCTGCCTGGAGACGCGTCGATCCGGATCGGCCGCTCGATCTTCTTCCTGGTCGGTGCCTCCTTCTCCGCCTCCATCGGCTACATGGGAATGTCGCTGGCCGTGAAGGCCAACCAGCGGGTGGCTGCTGCCGCCCAGACGACCGGCCGTGATCCCGCGATGCGGGTCGCCTTCCGCACCGGCGGTGCCGTCGGCATGGCCACCGTCGGGCTCGGCCTGCTGGGCGCGTCGGTCGTCGTGCTGATCTACCGCGACAACGCGCCGTCGGTGCTGGAGGGCTTTGGATTCGGAGCCGCGCTGTTGGCCATGTTCATGCGGGTCGGCGGCGGGATCTTCACGAAGGCGGCCGACGTGGGCGCCGACCTTGTCGGCAAGGTCGAGCAGAACATCCCCGAAGACGACCCACGTAACGCCGCGACGATCGCCGACAACGTCGGTGACAATGTCGGCGACTGTGCCGGCATGGCGGCCGACCTGTTCGAGTCGTACGCCGTCACGCTGGTGGCCGCCTTGATCCTCGGCAAGGTCGCGTTCGGCGCCCAGGGGCTCGTGTTTCCCCTGATGGTGCCCGCCATCGGTGCCCTCACCGCGATCTTGGGGGTCTACATCACCAAGCCGCGTCCCAACGAGAGTGGCTTGACGACGATCAACCGGTCGTTCTACATCGCCGCGAGCTTCTCCGCGGTAGTCGTCCTCATCGCGTCGTTTCTGTACCTGCCGGGCAGTTTCTCCGACCTGAGCGGTGCCACCGGTGGCGGGTCGGGCGACCCGCGTGTCATCGCGTTCATCGCCGTACTCATCGGCATCGTCCTTGCCGCGATCATCCTGGCGCTCACCGGTTACTTCACCGGAACCGACCACCGGCCGGTCAAGGACGTCGGCAAGACCTCTCTCACCGGCGCCGCGACCGTCATCCTGTCGGGCATCTCGGTCGGGTTCGAGTCCGCCGTCTATACCGCCCTGGTGATCGCGGCGGCGGTGTTCGGCGCGTTCCTTCTCGGGGGCTCGACCGTCACGATCTCGCTGTTCGCCGTAGCCCTCGCCGGCACCGGCTTGCTGACCACGGTCGGGGTGATCGTCGCGATGGACACGTTCGGCCCGGTCTCCGACAACGCCCAGGG
>JBOHDU010000208.1:0-4850 GCA_050700615.1 Nocardioidaceae bacterium | reverse complement strand
CAGCCACACCAGCGTTGCGCATTCTCGATTTCAACATGTCGAGCGTCAGTCAGGCGTCCTGACGGGCGACCCCGCCCGGAGCGGGGTCGGTCCGCTACTCGCTCAGGCTCAGTGGCTCCGTCGGCGGGCCGCCCGGGATCGGGGCGCTGGAGTCGTACGGCACCTTGGTGAGCACGAACGTGACGACCTCCAGGTGCGAGATCGAGCCGTCTGCCCGGCGGACTACCTGGAGCCGTTCTCCGGCGAAGTAGCCATCCTGGCCTCGGAACCGGTCCGTCCCGTCGGCGACAAAGGCGCGCTCCTCACCTGGCTTGCCCAGCAGGAACCCGGTCGCGGTTGGCGTGAGCGGCTCCTCGGTGTTGCCCCAATACCAGTTGCCAGCAAGCTCGCTGACTCCCGGCGGTGGATGAGCCTGAGCGTCGGCGACGTCGGCCTGCGGGCTCAGCGCGGGCTCGGCCACGTCGATGAGGTGGGTCGCCAAGCCTTCGGTATCCAAGCCGGTCGTCGCGTTGGTGCACACGACAGCACCCACCCGGGGCACGGGATCAGTGAACATGCCGGCGAGAAAGCCGGGCATCGAGCCGGTGTGCCCGACCAACGTGCTGGCCGCTCGCCACCTCAGCCGCAGCCCGAGACCGTAGCCGCCCAGGTGCTGGTTCAGCGGGTCGGCCGAGCGCACGGTCGCCATCTCCACCAGCGATGCCCGGGAAAGGACGCGCTCGTCGCCGGTAACCAGGAAGTCACCCCAACGGGACAGGTCGCTCAGCGTGCTCCATAGCTGCCCCGCAGGCGCCATCGCCCCGCTGTCATGCGATGGCTCCGGCATCAGCCGGCCGTCTCGGGGGTCACGGGACGTGCCCTGCGCCGCGCCCTCGAGCGGGGCGTAGGTCGTCGATGCAAGGCCGAGCGGGTCAAGCACGTGAGTGCGGACGGCGTCGTACCAGCCGGTGCCGCGCCGTCGGCTGACCAGCTCGCCCAGCAAGGCGTAGCCGAGGTTGGAGTAGTGGTACCGCTCCCCCGGCCCGAAGACGTCGACCGGATCGCGGTTGGCCGCTACGAGCTGGTCCCACGAGCTGCCTGGGCTGCGCTCCCACCACGGTCCGGACGGCTCTGCCGTCATGCCTGAGCAGTGCGCGAGCAGGTTGCGCAGCAGGTGGTCGGCGTACGGCGCGTCGGGGAGGTAGGCACCGATCGGCTGGTCGAGCTGAACGGCCCCTTCGTCGCGCAGCTGCATCACGGCGACCGCAGTCACGGTCTTGGTGATCGACCCGATGCGGTACTGCGTGCCGGATCTGCCGAGCCGGGCCTGCCAGACGGGCACGCCGGCTGCGAAGACAGCAGCGGTGACGCTGGGTAGCGCGTGCACCTCGCGTGCCTGCTCGAGCTGTCGCTGGCCTTCCGCCTCGACCTTGGCGGGGAGAGATGCCCTCACTCGGTGTCTCCGGCGTTCTCGGCGAACGCACTCGGGTCGGGACAGCTGCACACGAGGTGGCGGTCGCCGTAGGCCTGGTCGATCCGCCCGACCGGCGGCCAGTACTTGTCGGGATCGACGCCGGCTGGGAACGCACCGACCTGCCGCGAGTACGAGCGGCCCCACTCCCCCGTCACCGCGGCCGTTGTGTGCGGGGCGTGCACGAGGGGGCTCTGGGCCAGCTCGACGTCGCCGGCCTCGATCAGGCCGACCTCGTGGCGGATTGAGATCATCGCCTCGCAGAAGCGATCCAGCTCCTCCAGGCTCTCGGACTCGGTCGGCTCGACCATCAGGGTTCCAGGCACCGGGAAGCTCATCGTGGGCGCGTGGAAGCCGTAGTCGATCAGTCGCTTGGCCACGTCGTCGACCGTGACGCGGCTGGCCGCGGTCAACGGCCGGAGGTCGAGGATGCACTCGTGGGCTACCAGTCCGCCGTGGCCGGTGTAGAGAACCGGATAGTGCTTGGCGAGCCTGCTCGCGATGTAGTTGGCCGACAGCACGGACACCTCGGTGGCCCGGGTCAGCCCGTCGCCACCCATCATCGCGATGTAGGCCCAGCTGATCGGCAGGATCCCCGCCGAGCCGTACGGCGCTGCGCTGACAGGGCCGATGCCCGCACGCTTGCCCGGTTCGGGGTGCATCGGGTGGCTCGGAAGGAACGGCGCCAGATGGGCAGCCACTGCCACCGGCCCGACGCCCGGTCCTCCCCCACCGTGCGGGATGCAGAACGTCTTGTGCAGGTTGAGGTGCGACACGTCGCCGCCGAACAGACCGGGCTTGGCCAGGCCGAGCAGCGCGTTGAGGTTGGCGCCGTCGACGTACACCTGTCCCCCGTGCCGATGCACGATCTCGCACAAGGTGGTGATCCCGTCCTCGTAGGCGCCATGGGTGGACGGATACGTCACCATCAGCGCCGCCAGGTGGTCGGCGTGCTCCTCGCATCGGGCGGTCAGGTCGTCGAGGTCGACGGACCCGTCGGCGGCCGCCTTGACGACCACCACCCGCATGCCCGCCATCACTGCCGAGGCGGCGTTGGTGCCGTGGGCGCTGGAGGGGATCAGACAGACGTCGCGAGCCTGGTCACCGTTGGCTTGGTGGTAGCCGCGGATGGCGAGCAGTCCGGAGAGCTCTCCCTGGGAGCCGGCGTTGGGCTGGATGGACACCGTGGCGTAGCCGGTGATCTGGGCCAGCCAGCTCTCGAGCTTCTCGATCAGCTCCCGGTAGCCGGTGGCGTCGGACGCCGGCGCGAACGGGTGCAGGTCGGCGAATCCGGGGTAGCTGATCGGCTCCATCTCCGCGGTGGCATTGAGTTTCATCGTGCACGAGCCGAGCGGGATCATGCCGCGGTCCAGTGCAAAGTCACGGTCGGCGAGCCGGCGCAGGTAGCGCAGCATCGCGGTCTCGGAGTGGTGCTGGTGAAAGACCGGATGCGTCAGAAAGTCGCTGGTCCGGCGCAGGTGGGTCGGAATCGCAATGGGTGCAGACCGGTCGAGGCCGTCGAAGTCGATGCGGGTGCCGGTGCCGCCGGCGAACGCGTCGATGACCGTCTGCAGATGCTCGCGGGTCGTCACCTCGGAGACCGAGATTCCGACGATGTCAGTCCCCTCGGCGAGCAGATGCACGCCCAGGTCCCGTGCGCGCTCCTGCACGCCGGTAGCACCTCCGGGCACCCGCACACGCAGCGTGTCGAAGAACGTGTCGTGCACGACCGACTGCCCCGCGTGGCGCAGCGCTTGCGCGAGGATCGAGGCGTAGCGGTGGGTCCGGCCGGCGATTCGCACCAAGCCCTCGGGGCCGTGGTAGACGGCGTACATCGCGGCGACGACCGCGAGCAGCACCTGAGCGGTGCAGATGTTGGACGTCGCCTTGTCACGCCGGATATGTTGCTCGCGGGTCTGTAGCGCCAGCCGGTAGCTGGGGGCCCCTGCCTCGTCGACGGAGACTCCGACGAGCCGGCCTGGAAGCCGACGTTCGAGTCCCGGCGCCACCGCCATGAACGCCGCGTGGGGGCCACCGTAGAAGAGCGGTACACCGAAGCGTTGGCTGGAGCCTAGGGCCACGTCGGCCCCGAGCTCGCCGGGCGACTCCAGCAGCGTCAACGCCAGCAGGTCGGCGGCTACGACCGCCAGCCCACCGGCGTGATGGGCAGCGTCGATGGCCGGTCGGGGATCGACGATCCGCCCACTGGCACCGGGGTACTGGACGAGCACACCGAGCAGGTCGTCGTCGGGCAGCTGGCTGTGTACGTCCAGCACCTCGACGTCGATGCCGAGCGCTGCTGCCCGCGTTTCGACCACGGCGATCGTCTGGGGCAGGCAGTCCTGGTCGACCACGAACCGGCGAGACGTGTTGGTGCGGTTGGCACGGCGTACGAGCGTCATGGCTTCGGCTGCTGCGGTGGCCTCGTCGAGCAGCGAGGCGTTGGCGATCGGCAGGCCGGTGAGGTCCGCGACCATGGTCTGGAAGTTCAAAAGCGCCTCGAGCCGGCCCTGGGAGATCTCCGGCTGGTATGGCGTGTAGGCGGTGTACCACGACGGATCTTCGAGCACGTTACGGCGGATCACGGCGGGCGTGAACGTGCCGGAGTACCCGAGCCCGATCATCGGGGCAAGCGCATGGTTCTTCGCTGCGAGCTCGCGCAGTTGGGCGAGCGCGGCCTCTTCGCTCAATGGCGTGGGCAGGTCGAGCTCGCCACCGGATCTGATCGCGGCAGGCATGGCCGCATCCATCAGCGCCTCGAGGGAGGGGTAGCCCAAGGCCTTGAGCATGTGTGCCTGCTCGCCCTCGTCGGGCCCGATGTGCCGGGTCGAGAAGGGACTGGCGGTTTCCAGCGAGGTCAGCGTGGGACGGTCCGTCACGAGAAGCTCCTCAGCATGGGAGGTGGGCGAGCTCCCCCTCTGTCACGGACGGCCCGCTCCAGAGTTGCCGGCCCGCGCGGTCCTGTTGCCTGAGAGGTTCCGGGGAGGAGTTGCCCCTTCGGCGCCGATGCGAGCATCGGACTCTCCCGCGTGGCTGTGGCGGCGGCCCAACTTTACCAGCGTGCCGGCGCCCGCCCCGGGACGCTGCGCCCGCGCCCGCCTGCTTTCCCGCCTGCTTCCCCGCCTGCTTCCCCGCCTGCTTCCCGTGCCGCCCCGGCGCACCCGTCCGGCGCTCCCGTCCCGAGGTTCCCCGCTTCATCACCCCGAGTAAACGTTTCATCAAGGTATGGTGCCCAGCCGTCACTTCCATAGGCGTACAGAGCGTGGGAAGTGACGGTTTGGCACCATACCTTGATGAAACGGGGGAGCCCCGCGACGCGCGGCCGGCTTGCGTCAGCTGGTCAGGCGGGCCTTGCGACGAGCAGCGAGCTCGTAGCCCGGGTTGTCGGATTCTTCGCGCG
>JBOHDU010000207.1:0-4112 GCA_050700615.1 Nocardioidaceae bacterium | reverse complement strand
CCACCGCATAGGCACACTCGCCACCAAAAGCGGACAACGCTGCATGAAACCCCCCCACTCCGGCGAATAGGTCGGCGAAGCGGAAGGGATCCGTCACGTGCACGACGGTAGTGCGCGGCACCGACAGACCCGGGGACCCACGCCGCGCCGCAACCCTGGCATTGTTCCGGTGTGGGCGCGAAATACACGCCATGGTCCTCGTCGCCGGCTGCGCGCCGTGTGATGCAGGGCAACCGACGGCGAGACACCCAGCCGGAACTCGCACTTCGGCGGACCGTCCATGCCCTCGGCCTCCGGTATCGAGTCGACTCACGCCCCCTGGCCGGCCTCAACCGTCGGGCCGATCTGGTGTTCACCAAGGCCAAGGTCGCGGTCTTCGTTGACGGGTGTTACTGGCATGGCTGCCAAGACCATGGCACGTTGCCGACTACCAACGCGGAGTACTGGGCCTCAAAGATCGCCCGGAACGTCGAGCGAGACAAAGAGACCGATTCGCTGTTGTTCGAGGCCGGCTGGCGCTGCCTTCGAGTGTGGGAGCACGAGGACCCAGCGGGAGCGGCGGTACGCGTTGTCGCGGCCGTTCATTCGGCACGCGCATAGCAACTTTCACTGCTGTGGAAGCTTAAGCGCAACCGACCAACCGTGGACAACAAGGCGGAGATCCCCTTCCACGCCCGTCACGAGGACAAGCTGCTCACCCTCGACGACGTCGCCGAGATCCTGCAGCGCCCCCCGAATACCGTCCGCTGGCGGCGCCAGGCCTGTACCGGCCCGGAGTTTCTTCAAGATCGGCCGACGGCTCTACACCACCGTCGGCGACCTACGCCGCTGGATCCGCCAGCAGCGGCTCGCATCCCAGCCCGACATCGGCCGGTCGAGGGCGATCTGAGCGCGATGGACGACGACCTGCGCCACGTCTTCCTGCACGCCAGCGACGTGATCCACCGCTACGACTGGGGCAAGACCAAGGGGTAGCAGAACCTCAAGGACCGCTCAGGTGCCCGCGCCCGTGATGACCCACCCCGACCGCTGGCGACTCGACCAGCTGCTTGCTTGGGAGGAGAAACGGATGGCGCTGGCCGAGGCTGCATTAGAAGCGCTCGTCGCTCCCGAGCGAGAGGAGATGACCGTCGCAGACCTGCTCCCCCAGCCCAAACGACGACGGCGTACGGGGTAAGTCCGCTAAGCGAAAGGTCGATCTCATTCCATCCGAAAGCGCGGATTCAATGAGTCCGAAACATAGGTTTCGCGCTGTCCGAATGTTAAGGTTTCATCATGCCTGCCTACCGTCCACGCGTCGTCGACCACGAACTGGCCGGGATGATGCGCGCCATCGGGGGGGTCCTCATCGAAGGCCCCAAGGCCTGCGGCAAGTCAGAGACGGCGAAGCAGGTGGCTCGCACGATCTACGAGTTCGACAAGGACGACGCCGCCCGCGGTGCCGTTGCCCTCAGCCCGGAAAGCCTGTTCACAGGGGAGCCACCCATCCTGTTCGATGAGTGGCAGCTCGAGCCGAGCATCTGGAATCAGGTGCGCCGCCAGGTCGACGAGCGCCACTCGCGGGGCGACTTCCTTCTGACCGGCTCAGCTCGGCCACGTGAGGACACCAGCCGGCATTCCGGCGCCGGACGCATCGGAGTTCTCCAGATGCGGCCCATGAGCCTGTTCGAGTCCGGTCACTCCAACGGGGAAGTGTCATTCGCCGCCCTCTTGAACGGCGAGCGCCAACCGGGACTGGGAACCCATCTATCCTTCGATGCGCTACTCGACCGAATCGTCATCGGTGGCTGGCCCGAGATCATCGACCACGACGAGCAAGACGCACGAGTGTGGTTGCGCGGTTACCTCGACCAGATCGTCGAGACCGACATGCCCCTCATGGGACACCGTCGCAACCCTCGCAATCTCCGAAGGCTCTTTGCCTCCCTGGCGCGAAACGTCGGCCAGGCCGTGAAACTCACTGAGCTGGCCAGGGACGTCGGTGGCGAGGCAGGGCCAATCACCCACGAGACGATCACTGGCTACCTCGACACCCTTGAGCGCCTCCGACTCACTGAAGACTCACCAGCATGGCGGCCACACATGCGGTCGAAGACGCCTATGCGCACCGCCGAAGTTCGCTACTTCATCGACCCTTCGCTCGGCCCTGCCGCACTCGGCATCGGGACGAGCGAACTTCGCTCCGACCCTCTGGCCACCGGCTTCCACTTCGAGGCTCTGGCCGTGCGAGATCTGCGCATCTTCGCCCAGGCCCATCACGGCAGAGTCGAATCATGGCGCGACAAGAATGGCAACGAGGTCGACGCCATCGTCAGCATCAACGACAACAAGTGGGCGGCCTTCGAGATCAAGCTCAACCCGCGCCATGTCGAGCAAGCCGCCACCTCACTCCTGCGCTTCACGGCCAACGTCGACAAGGGCAGGCACGGCGAACCCGCGGCCCTCGGAGTGATCACGAGCACAGGTGCAGCCGGCCGCCGCGACGACGGCGTCCACGTCATCCCGATCGGATGCCTCGGACCCTGACGCCGCACGGGTCTGTTGCAATCCGCAACGGACTCTTGTCGAGATGCATGGGAGATTGACGATCCGCCCGCGGGGAACATTGACCGACCGACCTCGATAGGGTGCGGTCGACAACGTGCAGTTACCCCCTCGCCGCGGCTATCGCCTCTCTCAGCCCGGCATCGATGCGTGATCCACGCCGCCGCCAACCGAGCTCGTCCATCGCATCCCGAATCAGGTCCTCCTCCGTCCGCAGGAGGCCATCGCTTTGAATCCAACGGACGACCGCGACGAGATCGGATCGGCTGTAGGCCGTGATCGGTTCGCCGTACCAGATCGTCGGCTTGACCAACGTCCTACTCGGCTGCACCGCCTCGGTCTGGCCGGTGGCGGAGGGTGCGATCGATTGGGCACGTCGGCCGGTGGCCCCGCCGCGATCGGCGGCCGCAACTGCGGCGTCGAACACAGCGAGTGCTCGGTCCACTTCGGCCTGCGGGTTGCGGAACCAGTCGGTTGACCAGATCCGGTGGAAGCGCCACCCAAGTCGTTCAAGGTGTTCCTGGCGGAGGCGGTCACGATCTCGCGCGGTAGCGGACGAGTGGTAGCTCGCGCCGTCGGCCTCGATAGCGAGGACAAACTGACCGGGCTTGTCGGGGTGTGAGGCGACAAAGTCGATCCGGTAGCCAGAAACTCCGAACTGAGGCGTGAGCTTCAGTCCAACCTTGGTCAGCCGGTCGCGGATGTCCTGCTCGAACGCGTTCAGGCGAGGCGGCGGGGTCGCGACGGATCCGAGGTCGGCACCCCCAGACTCCATGAACGAGACATACGCCCCGAGCAGTTCAGCGCCACGAGCGTTGAGCTTGTTCGGGTCCAAATCAGCGGAACTGAACGACGAGACCAGCGTCATCCGTCGCTTCGCACGCGAGACGGCGACGTTGAGGCGGCGCTCACCGCCCTGGGTGTTGATGGGGCCGAATCGGTAGAGTATGCGGCCGTCGGCGCTCTTCCCGTAGCCAACCGACAAGATGATCGCGTCGCGCTCATCGCCCTGGACCCGCTCGAGGTTCTTGACGAAGAACCGTTCCTCCTGAGCCTCGGAGAAGAACGACTCGAGGTCGGCCCGATCCCGAAGGCGCTCACGGACAGCTGCATCGATCCGGTCGGCGTGCTTGATGCCCATCGCGATCACGCCAAGCGACTCTTCTGACCGGTTCTCCGCATGGTCGATGACCAGGTCGGCCACCTTCTCCACCTCGGCGCTGGTGGAGCCGGCGACGCCGGTCGCTCCTAGTACCCAAGGAACGTGCACATGCCGCAGGACTCCCTCCTGCTGCGAACCGGGAAAGGTCGTGAGTGAAGAGTCGTAGATGTGGGCATTGCTGAACGCGATGAGTTTCTCGTCGCGGCTGCGGTAATGCCACTGCAGATTCCGAACCGAGATCAACGGAGCGAGCGCGTCGAGGATCGATTCGAAGCCGCTGGTGAGGGTGATGTTCTCCGAGTCCGCTTCCTCGTCGCTGTCGTCGACGGCGCTGCCAAAGAAGGCAGTCGGGGGAAGCTGGCGCTCGTCGCCGGCGACGACGAGTTTCTCGCCTCGAGCGATGGAC
>JBOHDU010000206.1:0-1722 GCA_050700615.1 Nocardioidaceae bacterium | reverse complement strand
AGGCTCGCCGGTGCCCCCACGGCCACGCCAGCTTCTGAGCCCTGCCGGCTTGCTTGCGTCTCTCGATCACTATATTGTTGGCAGCTGCCAACATGGCAACGCTTTGGAAGTTCTCATGTACACCTACACCGTTTCACTCGTGGTCCAGAACGTCGAACTGACCGATGAGGTCACCGGCTCGCTGTTCTCCGGCATCGAGGATGTCGTTGCCTCGTCGATCGGCGGAGTCGTCAAGGTCACCGCTCCGGTCTCTGCCCCTGACGACGAGACAGCGGCGTTGCGCCTGATCGACCAGGTCGCCGAAGTCCTGCCCGACGCCGTCGCGGTACGGCTCGACCAGGATCTCGTATCGATCACGGACATCGCCGAGCGCACCCGCCGCACACGGGAGTCGGTCCGCCTGCTGGTGGAGGGCAAGCGGGGTCCCGGCGGGTTCCCCTCCCCCGTGGGCATCGTCGGCGACTCCATTCGCGTTTGGCCCTGGTCGGTGATCCTGGAGTGGTTCCGCGACAGCCTCGACGAGGACCTCGGCGAGCGCGGGCTGTCGCCGGCCGCGGCAGCACTAGTCGACGCGTGCCTCGCTGATAACCGTCAGAGCCGGTTCGGCCTCCTTCGCGCGGTTGCGTTTCGAGCACGGCCCGGGTCCGCAATCCAGGACAGGTCCTACGGTCTGGGCCTTGGGATGGTTGCGATGATGAGACACCCGATCGACCCGCCAGCGGCGCACGCACGCCAGGATGCGGCTGGGGCCGAGACTGGTCCCCTCGAGCCCTTGGCGCCTCGCAAGCGGGTGCCCAAGTCAGGCGCCAAGGAGGCGGGTTCGCCGAAGCGGAAGCCGCGCCGGTAGTGCGCGCGGCGGACCCAGGGGAGCCTCGGGTCATGCCGCTTGATGCTATGAAATGGGGGCCTCCTTGGGGCATCGTTCGTTGCACCCCGAGGGCCCACGGTGCTGGGGACAGCACAGCGATCGGCTGCCTCAACCGACCAGAGACTCAGTCATCTATCGGCGACTGCCGGCCTCGATATGCGCCGATGGATCTGTTCGCCTTGCCTCAGCCTCGCTTCTGAGCTGAGGTCGATGCGTGGATCCCCGGACCACCAGAGCCTTTGTTCGCGCATGGGAGAAGGGGCAGTGTCTGCGCCCAGGAAGTACGACCCGCAGACTCGTGGCCGCGCGGTCACGATGTTCGAGCACCACCGGCTGGGTGCGATCGCCTTGTCAGGCCTGTCTGGCACCCTCGCCGGGTGGGGGGCTCAGTGGTGAGAGGTACCGACCCGTCTCGCCCGCGGCGACCATGCCGTCGTAGGCGTCGAGGATCAGCCGCCGGGTGCGCTCCTCGCCGTGGCGGTCGAGGTCGTGGCGGGCGACGATGGGGAAGGTCCCGAGGATGTAGTCGACATCGTCTCGTTCGTAGCCGTAGAGGAGGAAGACGGCGGCATCGAGTTCGGCTCGCAGGCGGGCTCGGCGGTCCGGGTCCCAGTGAAACGGTGGTCCGTCATCTCCGAACGCCGCCGCCAAGGGTCCGGTGTCGCTCGCCGTGTGGACGAGCTCGACCAGGCGACGTTCGAACCGATCCTGCATCGACTCCTTGACGTCCCACGGGCAGGGTTTGTCGAACTCTTGTGGTGCTGGTATCGGGAACTGCTCGAAATAGAAGAAGTTGAGGGTCGTGCCGCCTAACTTTTGTCGAGCAATGTAATCCAGTGCGAACGACGAGAGAA
>JBOHDU010000205.1:0-1570 GCA_050700615.1 Nocardioidaceae bacterium | reverse complement strand
GACGACGTGAGCGCCACAGGGAGCGGCGGGCGCGGCGGGACGCTGAGAGCCGTGAGGAATGCGGGAGTTCAAATCCCACCGCCACCGCCAGGGCCTTGACGATGCACCCGGGTTGTTCGCGACCGTTGATCGGGCCGGTTTGGGGTGCTCGCGAACGGCGAGGCGCCGAGCGGCTTCCCCTTAAGGTTGTGCCGTGGACGTGCACAGCCTCGACCAGGTGCTCCTGGCCGGGTCTGTTGTAATGTTGCTCGCGATCGTCGCCGTCCGCGCCTCGGTCTCCGTTGGCTTGCCCAGCTTGCTGGTCTACCTGGGGATGGGCATCGCGCTGGGCGAGTCTGGGCTGGGGATCGCCTTCAGCGACGTCACGCTGGCCCAGGTGCTGGGCTTCGCCGCGCTCATCATTATCTTGGCCGAGGGCGGCCTCACGACCTCATGGGCGGAGACCAGGCGGGCGATGCCGGTGGGCATCGCCTTGGCGACGATCGGGCTCGTCATCAGCGTCGGGGTGGTTGCGGTGGGGGCGCACTACCTGCTCGGGATGCGATGGCAGCTCGCCGTCCTGCTGGCTGCCGTGCTCTCGCCGACCGATGCCGCGGCCATCTTCTCCGTGCTGAGACGGGTCCCGATACCCCGCCGGACCCGTGCGGTGCTCGAGGCCGAGTCCGGGCTCAACGACGCCCCGGCCGTTGTCATCGTGACGCTCATGAGTGCCACATCCGCGACGCGTGACAGTGGGATCGCGGTCGTCGGCACGGTCGTGTACGAGCTCGCCGTCGGACTCGGCCTCGGGCTTGCCGTCGGGCTGGTCGCCGCCTGGGTGCTTCGTCGAGTCGCGCTCCCCTCCTCGGGCCTCTACCCGCTCGCCGTGATGACGTTCATCGTCTTTGCGTACGCCGGAACCGTCGCGATTCATGCGTCCGGCTTCGCCGCGGTCTTCGTGGCCGGAGTCGTGCTGGGAAACTCCGAGCTGCCGCACCGGGCCGCCACCCGATCCTTTGCGGAGGGCCTTGCCTGGTTGGCGCAGATCGGGCTGTTCATCATGCTCGGCCTGCTGGCCTCACCCGGCCGGCTCACCTGGGAAAACCTCGGGACCGCCGTACTGGCAGGAGTGATATTGACGTTCGTGGCGAGGCCGGCCTCCGTCCTGGCCACGGCACTGCCCTTTCGCATACCGCTGCGGCAGCAGGCATTCGTCTCGTGGGGAGGACTGCGTGGGGCGGTGCCCATCGTGTTGGCCACGATCCCGCTCGCCGCCGGGGTACACGGGTCCACGGCGCTGTTCGACGTCGTCTTCATCATCGTGGTGATCTTCACGCTCGCCACCGGCCCGACCCTCCCATGGGTCGCGCGGTGGCTGGGCGTGAGCCGGGCAGATGACCTCCGAGAGCTCGACGTGGAGGCTGCCCCCCTCGAGCGGATCGCGGCCGACCTGCTCCAGGTGCAGGTGAGTGAGGAGTCCTTGCTCCACGGAGTGGAGATCGGCGAGCTGCGGCTCCCGACGGGGGTCAGTGTCTCGCTCATCGTCCGCAATGGGAGCAGTTTCACCCCTGTCCCGACCACGTCTCTCCGC
>JBOHDU010000204.1:0-3752 GCA_050700615.1 Nocardioidaceae bacterium | reverse complement strand
ACCGAGACCCCCGAAGTGGGACGGCCGGTTGCCGGAAACCGGCCCTGAACAGCCAGTTCGTGATCGGCCGGTATGGGTAGGGAAGGACTCGGTGAGAGTTCGAATCCTCCCCCCCGAGCTGTGAATCACGACGTTTTGGCTGGTCACAGCATTGGACGCCGGTGTGAGATGCACTGATGTGAAGTTCGTGATCGGCCAACCGCGTGGCGACGATGATCTTCGGTCCTCGTCCATTCGTTCTTGCCTACCGACCGGACGAATAGGTCACGTCACTCGTCGGTCAGGACGCGCTGGACCAGAGTGGCGTAGGCGTCGGTGTCTCCGGCCAGGACGAGGGCGCCGGGCTCGATCAGGTCGGGATACACGCGCTTCACTCAGGAAAGTCCAGACCAGGTCGGTCTCATCGACGTCCATCAGGTCACTGATGTCCGGGGTGACCACGGTTGCTCCCGTCAGCGCTTGATCCAATAGTACCGGTTGGGGTTCTCGGAACGCACTATCGCGCCGCGAGGCTACCTGGTTCGGATACGTGCCGTATCCTTAGTCGTATGTCGACTACAACGATCAAGGTGCCGTCGCAGCTCCGGGAGCGGGTTCAACGGCACGCCCAGCGCGAGCATGTCAGCCAGGCGACCGTGATCGAACGCGCGCTCGACCTCCTGGACCGAGAGGCCTTCTTCACCCAGTTGTGTCGCGACGTAGCCGAGCGACCCGAAGACGCGACCGAGTGCGATGAGCGCAACGCGTGGCTGGCCGGCCCGGTAGCGGTCATCCGCGACGGTGCCTACGAGTGAGGCATGGCGAGCTGTACTGGGCCAAGCCCGATCCCAGCGTGGGATCGGAGCAGGCCGGACGCCGTCCCGTACTGATGGTCTCCAGCGATGACGCGATCGCGGCGATTCCCAATGTGGTCACCACGATCCCGGTGACCACACGAGACCGGGGCTGGGCCACGCACGTCCGCATCAGCGGCGCCACCACGGGCCTGACCCAGCCCAGCTGGGCGCTGTGCGAACAGGTACGCACAATCTCCACCCAACGCATCGCGGCCAGACTCGGCGTGGTCGATGCCGATACCCTCGCCGGCGTTACTCGCGTGCTGCGCTACCTGTTGAACCTATGACCGTGCGGGCCCACCCTGACCTGCGCGGCATGACAGCGGAGAAGACGCGGCCGGTATTTCAGTGACCGCACCGCATCGCGAGCACACCGCATGATGATGGGCCACGGTCGCTAGCCCGTAGGAGGTCGTGATGCCGTTCCGGGTAGCTGAACAGGGCCGTCAGAGAGGGTCCGATTATGTCGGACTCGGGCCGGCGTAGCGCCGAGGATGCTCACACCGTTGCGGCAGTCGTTTCGTGCATGCCCCCACGGAGAGCGTCGGGTGCACGGGATACCTCGATCCTGTTCTGTTGGTTCGTACTCAGTGCTCCTGATCTCAACTACGTGGAGAAGCAGTCAATAGTTGTGGATGACATTCTTGGGGGCAGCGTCCTTCCGGACATCAAGTTGGGTTGGTCACCTCCTTCGGGCGGGCGATGATGGGGCCGCCTGCCCGGTGTCGACGACAGGTTCGTCGAAGCGTTGCTGGGCGGCTTGACGGGTGGTGCCGACGACCGTTTCGATGGCGGACCAAGCGTGCCCGGCACGTCGGGCTGAGCTGACGGCGTGGCGGAGGGCGAGCTCGGCGCGACGGCAAGCGTCTCGTGCGGCGATGACCTCGAGCAGGGTGGCGGGGTCGGACAGACGAACCGGGGCGGTGCCCTTGCCGACGGCGGAGCGGCGCCGATCGCAGTCGGCGCACAGCGTGATGGGCCCATAGCGGACGACCCCCAGGCCCTCGCAGCAGGGGCGGTCATGGGGCGCTGCGCGTAGAAGCAGGCCGTGACCGCACCAGACGTCAAGAGCATCTTGACGTCCGGGGTCGTCGTGGTGTCGTCGCGCACGGGGTTCACGCCGCCGCCTCGTGGTCGTTGCGCTCGACGAGGACACCGTTGTGGAACACGGCGCCGGCGCGGACCAGCGCAACGAGGTGGGCGGCGTTGACCGCCCGCCAGCGGGTCTGGGCGGACTCGATCAGCTTGAACGCCATGGCCAGGCCGGCCGCCTTCGAGCCTGGTCCCTTGGTCACCTTGGTCCGAAGTCGCACCGTGGCGAAGGTCGACTCGATCGGATTCGTCGTTTTCAGGTGGATCCAGTGCTCGGCGGGGAGGTCGAAGAAGGTGAGGAGGACCTCGGAGTCCTCGACGATCTTGGCGGTGGCCTTGGGCCACTCGACCCCGAGCTCGGCCGCGAACGCCTTGATGGCCGTCTCGGCGTGGGCTCGGTACTCGGCGTCTCGGATCTCCGCGATGGCCCGGCGCGCCGCGGGATGCACCGATTTCGGCAGCGCGGACAGGACGTTCGCCACCTTGCGCACCCAGCAGCGCTGAGCTCTGGTCTCGGGGAACACCTCTGCGAGCGCCGACCACATGCCCAGCGCCCCGTCGCCGACCATCACCATCGGGGCGCGCATCCCCCGGCGCTTGGCGTCTCTGAGCAGGTCCTCCCAGCTCCCTGTCGACTCCCGGTAGCCGTCGGAGATGGCGACCAGCTCCTTGGTCCCGTCCGCGCGGACCCCGACGATCACCAGGCAGCACAGCCGCTCGTTCTCCAGCCGGACGTTGAAGTGCACCCCGTCCGCCCAGGCGTAGACGAAGTCCACATCGGCGAGGCTGCGGTGGGAGAAGGCCTCCCGCTCGGCTTGCCAGGCCTTGGTCAACCGGGTGACCACCGAGGCCGACAGGCCGGCGTCGGAGCCGAAGAACTCGCTCAGCGCCGGGGCGAAGTCGCCCGAGCTCATCCCGTGCAGGTACATCAACGGCAGCACCTCGGAGACCTTCGGGGACTTCCGGCACCAAGGCGCCAGGATCTGGCTGCGGAACCGGGCCCGCTCGCCGCTCTCCTCGTCGGTTCGCTTGTCGTTCACCCGTGGCGCCTCGACCTCGATCGGCCCCGCCCCGGTGGCGACCACCCGGGGCCGGGCGTGCCCGTTGCCCACCACCAAGCGGTGGCCGTGGTCGTCGCGCTCCTCCGCGAAGGCGGGCAGGTAGGCGTCGCGTTCGGCCTCCAACGCGGCGGCCAGCATCCGGCGGGCTCCCTCCCGGCAGATCTCGTCGAGCGCCAGGGTCAACTCCGCGCCACATAACGCGAAAGGGCACAGAAGCTCCACAACCTGCTTGCTCTTCCGGGCGCTTCGGGCGCCGCGGCGGTAACCAGCGCCGCTTCTGCGCGCACACCCAGGCAGGTCGCCGCGCTGATCGACCAGGCCTTCGTGTTCCTTGCGGGGGAATCGAGCCTCGACCGCCAGGACCGGGCCCGTCTCCGCGAGATGGCGCGGCGATGGCAGCATGGAATCTCACTCAGCCCGTCCAGCGCGCCACGATCTGCCGGTACAGGCAGCACCCTCAAGCGGGACGGCCACCCGGCGAAAATGACCCGCCCTGAGCAGCCCATTCGTCATTTCCGGGGACGGGGTGGAGTGCCCCACCAAGAGTTCGGGTCCCCCCGAGCAAGGCTTGAGGGGAAGGGGAAGCCACGATGCCGGGATGCTTCGAGATGACTTGAGCCCCAGACGGGTGGGTGAGCGAACTTTGATGACTCATCCGCGATGAGCCTCACGGCTCAAGGCATCTAGTGCCCGGCAAAGTATGCTCTTCGGGCTGCACTGCACGGCCCCATCGTCTAGTGGCCTAGGACACTACCCTCTCAAG
>JBOHDU010000203.1:0-5860 GCA_050700615.1 Nocardioidaceae bacterium | reverse complement strand
AGTCGTCGACGACGACCAGGCTCTTCCCCTCGACCACGTCTCGCAGGGCGTTGAGCTTGAGCCGGATGCCGAGCTGGCGGATGGTGTTGCTCGGCTGGATGAACGTGCGGCCGACGTAGGAGTTCTTCACGAATCCCTGGCCGTAGGGGATCTTGCTCTCCTCCGCGTAGCCGATCGCGGCCGGCGTCCCGGACTCGGGTACGGGGATCACCAGGTCGGCGTCGACGGGGAACTCGCGTGCCAGCGTGCGGCCGATCTCGGTGCGAACACTTTGGACCCGTTGGTCGCTGATGATGGTGTCGGGCCGGGCCAGGTAGACGAACTCGAAGAGGCAGCCCTTGGGCTCAGCGGCCGCGAAACGCTGACTGCGAGGGCCCTCCTCGTCGATGGCGATGAGCTCGCCCGGTTCGATCTCGCGGACGAAGCTGGCGCCCACGATGTCGAGGGCAGCGGTCTCAGACGCAACGATCCAGCCGCGTTCGAGGCGTCCGAGCACCAGCGGCCTGATGCCGTTGGCGTCGCGCGCGGCGTACAACGTGCCCTCGTCCATGAAGACGAAGCAGAACGCACCGCGAAGGGTGGGGAGCACCTCGAGCGCGGCCTGCTCCAAGGTGCGGTCCGGGTACGACGCCAGGAGCGCGGTGACCAGGTCGGTGTCTGTCGACGCGCCACTGGTGTGGGTGCCCACGCCGAGCAATCCGGTGGCCAGCTGGTCGACCCGCTTGGCGAGCTCACCGGTGTTGATGAGGTTGCAGTTGTGGCCGAGCGCGATCGAGCCGCTCGGGGTGGGCCGGAAGGTGGGCTGCGCGTTGTGCCAGACACTCGACCCCGTGGTGGAGTAGCGCGTATGACCGATGGCGAGGTGGCCTTTGAGGGCGCTCAGGGTCGGCTCGTCGAATACCTGCGACACCAGGCCCATGTCCTTGTAGACGAGGATCTGCTCGCCGTTGCTGACCGCGATTCCGGCCGACTCCTGACCGCGGTGCTGGAGCGCGTAAAGCCCGAAGTACGCCAACTTCGCCACGTCTTCGCCGGGTGCCCACACGCCGAACACGCCACACGCATCTTGGGGTCCGCGCTCTTGGGGATCGAGGTCGTGGGTCAGCAACCCATCTCCGCGCGGCACGTCAGCAGTCTACGGGTCGATCAGGTGATCACCGAAACAGGGCACACCGGCTGGCCGGTTCGGCGTAGGTGCTGCGGTGCCTGTCGCCAGCCTGGACTGCGGCCGACCAGACGGGTGGCCGCACTACGGGCGCGCCAGGTTGCGCAGCAGGAGTGCCTCGGCGAGACAGGCCTTCCCGAACTCGGCCAGGTGCAGCCCCTCGTCGGCGCCGTGTGCCCGGGTGTCGGGGTCCTCGACTCCGGTCACCAGGATCGCAGCGTCCGGAAACATCTCGGCGAACTTCGCGATGAACGGGATCGACCCACCGACACCGATGTCGATGGGAGCGGTGCCACCCCACGCCTCGGTGAACGCCTCCCGCGCGGCGTCGTACGCCGGCCCGTGCGCGTGGATCGCGAATGGCTCCCCCAGCTCTCCAGGGCGAACCGTGACCTGGGCTCCCCATGGGGCGTGCGATGTCAGATGGGACCGGAGCTTGTCCAGCGCGTCGGATGCCTTCTCCTGCGGAGGAATCCGAAGGCTCACCTTGGCCGATGCCACCGCAGTGAGAGTGTTGCTGGCGTTGTCGATGCGGGTGGCGTCGATGGCCAGCACCGTGATCGCCGGCTTCGTCCACAGTCTCTCGACGATCGGGCCCGAGCCCAGCAGGTGGACGCCGACGCTGATGCCGGCTTCGGCGCGTAGCCGCTGCTCGGGGTACTCGAGGCGCGCTGCCGGGGACGACGCGAGATCGGCCACGGCCACGTTTCCCGCGTCGTCGTGCAGGCTAGCCAGCAGGCGGCACAGCGCGGTCACGGCGTCCGGCGCCACCCCGCCCCACATCCCCGAGTGCACGGCGTGGTCGAGGGTGCGCACCTCGACCACGCAGTCGACCAGACCGCGCAGCGACGTGGTCAGCGCCGGAGTGCCGATCTCCCAGTTGGTGGAGTCGGCGATCACGATGGTGTCGCTGGCAAGCTCGGAACGGTGCTGCTCGAGAATGGCCGGCAGCGACCGCGAGCCGATCTCCTCCTCGCCATCGACGAAGACCGTCACCCCCACCGGCAGGTCGGCGCCGTGCGCACGGAGCGCGGCCAGGTGCGCCGCGATCCCGGCCTTGTCATCGGCAGCACCTCGACCGAACAGGCGCCCGGCACGCTCGGTCGGCTCGAACGGGCTCGACTGCCACTCCTCGTGGCGACCTTCGGGCTGCACGTCGTGGTGGGCGTAGAGCAACACGGTGGGTTGCCCCGGCGGAGCGGACCGGCGCGCGATCACCGCCGGGAGGCCGCCGTCGACCTCGACGACCTCGACCGCGAGTCCGGCTTGCCCGAAGAGCGAAGCGGTGGCCCGGGCACAGCGGCGTACGTCGTCGGCTCGTGCCGGGTCGGCGCTCACCGACGGGATCCGGATCAGGTCCTCGAGGTCGGAGCGGACTCCGGGAAGCAGACCCGCGACGGCGTCGTGCAGGTCTCGTGTCATGTCCGCGATGCTATCGATCCGTCACCCATCGTGTGGTGGGTCCGACCGGGGCTGCCGGCCCGTCAAAGCAGTGCAGTCACGGTTGGGAGGGGCCCTTCGGGAGCAGCGGTAGGACAGGCGTCAGATCGGATCGCTCACCCGACGCCCACACCCGAGCCGACGAGACCGCGTCCGCGAACGACAAGGTGCCACGAGCGAGCGCGATCCAGGTGGCAGCGTCGGTCTCGACGACGGCCGGTGGTGTGCCACGGGTGTGCCTGGCGCCCTCGACACACTGGATCGCGGCGTACGGCGGGATCCGGACCTCGACGCTCTTGCCCGGCTGTCGTTGTGCGAGCACCGCGAGGAAGTGCTTGACGAGGTCCCGGAGCTCTTCGTCGCTGCTGGATCGGCCCTCGCGCTGCTCCTGGTCCAGCCGAGCAAGCAGCGAGGCCACCCGCGGAGCGGACAGCGGGCGAAGGCGCGCGGGCACGATTGTCATCCTAGTGGTAACGCGAAATTCGCAGGTGAGCGGAGGCCGCCGGGTTGTGACAACGTTGACCGAGCCGGCGAGCGCGCTGACATTCCTGCCGTTGTTCCTCCAGGTCGTGCAGGGCGTCAACCCGACCGAGTCGGGCTTGCGGCTGCTTCCGATGATGTTGGGTCTGCTGCTCACGTCGATCAGCTCGGGGGTGCTGATCTCCCGCACGGGGCGGTACAAGATCTTCCCGATCGCCGGCACCGCACTGATGTCGATCGGTCTCTACCTGCTCTCAAGCATGGACACCACGACGAGTATCGGGCTCACCTCGGTGTTCATGTTCGTGCTCGGCGTCGGGATCGGAGGGGTCATGCAGGTCCTCGTCATCGTCGTGCAGAGCGCGGTGGGTTACGAGGACCTCGGCGTGGCGACGTCCGGAGCAACGTTCTTCAGGTCGATCGGCGGGTCGTTCGGGACGGCGGTGTTCGGCACGATCTTCGCCACCGAGCATCCCGAATTGGATGCGCTCGTGCGTAGGCTCGCCCACTCCCTGTTGGCCAGCGACGAGAAGATGGTGCGAGACGCGCGACCGCCTGCCCCCACGCCGGCCTGACGAACAAGTGCCGAGTCGGTGGCGATCCGAGCGCAGGCAGGTTGGTGAGCCGCGCTGGCCCACCGAAGCGGCATGGGTGAAGACTCAGGCGTCGAAGACGTCGGGGAGCGTGCACGACCACGCCGCTCGCAGCTCCGCTAGCCCGATTGAGAACGCGCCCTCCACGTCGAGCGCGGCGGACTCGCCCCGGCCATGCGTCACGCCGATCGCGGTATGAGCGACTCCGCGCGATGCGCACAGCTCTCGGAGGCGGCTCTCGTCGTCTGCAGGCACCGCGACGATCGCCCGACCGGACGACTCGGCGAACAACCCGACGCACGGGTCGAGGCCAGCCGGAAGGCGCACCTGGACGCCGACGTCGCCACGCAGGCAGGACTCGGCCAGCGCCTGCGCCAACCCGCCGTCGGACACGTCGTGGGCAGCGTCGAGCAGACCCTCGCCGGCTGCGTCCACAAGCACCCGGCCCAGCCGACGCTCGGCATCGAGGTCGACCATCGGCGGTCGGCCGCCTAGGTGCCCGTGCACCACGTGTGCCCACTCCGAGCCGCTCAGCTCCTCCCGGGTCTCGCCCAGAAGGTAGACCGCACTGCCCGGCCCGGCGAAGCCGACCGGGGTCCGGCGGGTCACGTCGTCGATGACGCCGAGCACCCCGACTACCGGTGTGGGCAGGATCGGCTGGTCTCCGGTCTGGTTGTAGAGGCTGACGTTCCCTCCCGTGACGGGGATTCCGAGCAGCTGGCAGCCGTCGGCGATCCCGCGGACCGCCTCGGCGAACTGCCACATCACGTCGGGGTCCTCGGGGGACCCGAAGTTGAGGCAGTCGGTCACGGCATGGGGCCGCGCGCCCGAGGCGGCCACGTTGCGATACGCCTCGGCCAAGGCCAGCTGGGCACCGGCGTACGGGTCGAGCCTTGTGAAGCGGGCGTTGCAGTCCGTCGACACGGCGACTCCGAGACCGGTGACGGCGTCGACTCGCACCATTCCGGCGTCCTCCGGCTGCGCGAGGACCGTGTTTCCCTGCACATAGCGGTCGTATTGATCGGTGATCCAGGACTTGTCGCACAGGTTGGGCGACGAGACCATCTGCAACATCGTCGCGCGCAGCTCGTCGGAGCTCGCAGGCCTGGGCAACCGCTCTGCGCAGTCCTGGTGCAGCGCATCCAACCAGCCCGGCCGAGCGTACGGACGCTCGTATTCCGGACCGTCGTGGGCTACGGTGCGCGGCTGCACGTCGACGATGACCTCCCCGCCGTACTCGATCGACAGCCGGCCGCTGTCGTCGACCTCGCCCACCACGGTCGCCTCGACATCCCACTTCGCGCAGATCGTCATGAAGCGCTCGACGTCGGCCGGAGTGACCACGGCCATCATCCGTTCCTGGGACTCGCTCATCAGGATCTCCTCGGGCGCCAAGCTGGCATCCCGCAGGGGCACTCGATCGAGCCAGACGTGCAAGCCACCGTCACCGGCGCTGGCGAGCTCCGAGGTCGCGCAAGACAGTCCCGCCCCGCCGAGATCCTGGATACCGACCACCAGCCGCTCGGCGAAAAGCTCGAGCGTGCACTCGATGAGCAGCTTCTCCATGAACGGGTCGCCCACCTGGACGCTGGGGCGCTTGGTCGGCCCGCCGTCCCGGAACGTCTCCGAGGCGAGGACCGACACCCCGCCGATCCCGTCGCCACCGGTACGAGCGCCGTACAGGATCACCTGGTTCCCGCGTCCCGAGGCCTTCGCCAAGTGGATCTGGTCATGCCTCATGACCCCGATGCAGAGCGCGTTGACCAGCGGGTTCCCGGCGTACGACGGGTCGAAGACCGCCTCACCGCCGATGTTGGGAAGGCCCAGGCAGTTGCCGTAGCCACCGACACCGGCGACGATGCCTGGCAGGACCCGCCTGGTGTCCTCGGCATCGAGCGGCCCGAATCGGAGCGGGTCCATGACCGCGACCGGGCGCGCACCCATCGACAGGATGTCTCGCACGATCCCGCCGATCCCTGTCGCGGCGCCCTGGTAGGGCTCGACGTACGACGGATGATTGTGCGACTCGACCTTGAACGTCACCGCGTATCCGGAGCCGATGTCGACCACGCCGGCGTTCTCGCCGATGCCGACCATCAGGTGGCGGCGCATCTCTTCGGTCACCTTCTCCCCGAACTGACGCAGATGCACCTTGCTGGACTTGTAGGAACAGTGCTCGCTC
>JBOHDU010000202.1:0-5233 GCA_050700615.1 Nocardioidaceae bacterium | reverse complement strand
TTTCTGGGCCGAGGCGCTGGGCTACGTGCTCGAGCCACCACCGCCCGGCTTTGCCACGTGGGACGACTGGCGCCGCGACCTGGGTCTGCCCGAGTCCTGGCTCGGCCGCGGCACCGACTGCATCATCGATCACGAAGGCGTCGCGCCACGCATCTGGATCCAGGTCGTGCCCGATCCCAAGACCACGAGCAATCGGCTGCACATCGACATCCATGCGAGCGGAGGGCGAGAGCTTCCGATCGGTACGCGCAAGCAGCGCGTGGACGCCGAGGCCATGCGGCTGTGTGCACTCGGTGCGACGCTGCTCAGCGACCTCAGCGAGGCGCCCCAGCCGGGCGTGGACCACTACGCGGTTGCGCTCCAGGACCCGGAGGGCAACGAGTTCGACATCAACTGACGCCGTTTTCGCCGGCTCGCGGGGGAGCTGAACCTGCGCAGGGGGGATACGAATCGACTCGTGCGCCGTGCCTAACTCAGGACGCCTGTGGTGGTTCGAGGGTGCGGTGGCGGGGTGGTTTCGAGGGGGGCTCAACCACCGTCTAGCGGGGTCGGCCGGGGTTTCAGGAGTTCTGGTTGAGGTAGAGGTCGCGCAGCAGTGCGATCTCGGCGCCGTGATGCAGCGTCTCACGGTTGATGTGCAGCACCAGGGTTGCTATCGGCGCCTCCGAAAACGGGCCCTCGGACGGGCCACACGGCTCGGCCAGACCCGCGTCGCCGAGGCCGGAGACGCCCGTGCGCCAGGCTGCGTAGGCGTCGTCGAGCTGGTGCAGTGCCTCTGCAGCCGTGCCCGCGTACTCAAACGTGTCGTAGTGCACAGGCGGCCCGCCGAAGTGACCGGCCACGCGGGCGCCGAAGACACCGACAATGATGTGGGCGAGCCTCCAGGAGATCGTCGTAGCCGGCACAGGCATCGGCTCGGGGGACTCCCAGTCGATGACGAAGTCGCCCGAGCCGGCAGCGATATCCGCGCGTCCCTCACCGCGCCGGTGGACGTTCCAGCAGTTGGCGACCGGCTCCCAGAAGTACTCGTCGTTGGTCAGCCCGTCGTAGCGCGGCCGCAGGTGGTTGCGCCAGTGCCAGTCGACCTGCTCGGTGAGCTCGTGAGTCCAGTTGATGTCCATCGGGCGAGCGTCTCAGCTTCCGCCGACAACTTGACGGCTCTGCACCCGTCGGCTGGCGCACGAACCGCTCGGCTGGCGCCCGACCACGTTGCTGGTCACCATCCGCCCGGTCAGTAGTGAACTTCCCAGAGCCAAGCAGCTGCTCGCGATCGTCGACAATCTCGATGGTGGCCGACAGCTTGTGGGGATCGACCCCGACGACGACACGCTCCATTGCTTCTCCCGCCAGTGCTCGCTTCGACGGACCGCGAGGTGGGCTTTGCTACTTCTGGCTCAAGGCATACGAGTGAGATCCCGTCGGACGTAGCGCAGGTGCGCCCACTCCTCCTCCAGGATCACGCGAATGCAGTCACCGACGCTGGGACGCCAGTCACCGCCGCCCCACGGGTTCTCGCGTTCCTCCACGAGAAGCTCCGCCGTGGCCGTCGCCAGGAAGTCGGTCACCAGCCGCTGTCGCTCGGCACGCACCGCGAGGATCTCCTTCCAGGCCGGCGGGTCCACGCGGAAGATCGACATATCGAAGCCCATCTCGTCGGCACCGGTGAAGATCTGGCCGATCTCGTGGAACGGCTGCTTCATCCCTAGGATCCCGCCGCGGAGCCAGGCATCGGTCGCCAGGATGAGGTGCCGCAAGGTCTGGGCCAACGACCACTCGTCCTCGACGTGGGCGTCCACCAGGTCCGGCGGCGTGCCCGCAACCGTCTCCTGCCACGCCGACTGCACAGCGACCCAACCCTCGCGCAGGCCCTCGGGCGTCTGCGCCTTCTGCAGCTCGCGCCCCGGGAACTGCCGGTTAAGCTCGGCATCTACCAGCGGCACCACGTCCACCCCATTGACGAAGAGGCTGCCGAAGAAAAGGTCGTGGCTGTCGATGTCGAGGCCGTCCACATCCACGCTGCGCATCGTCACACCGCTGACATCGGAGAACCGCAGGGTGGCGCCCTTGAAATTCGCCTTGACGAAGGTCGCGCCTTCGAACTCCTTCGTGCCGGCATAGGTAGTCATCGCTCCATCATCGCCGTTGTCGGGGACAGTTCCGTAGTACCTAGACGGGGAACCGTGGTCCAGCCTCATATCGCCGTCTGGCACCGCCTCCGGTGGTGGGGCTCATTGCCCGCACCAGTGCCGATGGGTAGGTGCCCACCCTTGCGGCGGCACGGCCTCCGCAACGGCCTGGGACGTATCGCTGGTGGATGGCCGAAGCCTTGTGCGAGGTGGCTGACCTTGTCCGCGACTACCTGCCCATCGAAGTCCAGGGCCTACCCGGCGGAGCGGCTAGCCTCCGAAGTACACGACATCCGGACCCGGTGGGACGCATTCAGCGGAGCCTCCTTGACGCACGCTCGTGCCGCTCGCCGAGTGCCGCCGTCGCGTCGCGCTGTCTTGCCGGTGCCGGTGCCGGCGCCAAGCCGTCCACGCTGCGGTGGGTCGCGGTGTCGGACAGGCTAGCCCGGTGAACATCAGGCGGGGCTACGCCGACACCCGAATCGCAACGCCGCTGGTGATCGATACTGCAGGCATGATTGAGTTGCGCGCCGCTCGGCCACAGGACGCAAGCGCGATAGTCGCCATCGATCCGGGTAGTCTCGGGACGCTCGAGGAGATGCACGCGCTCCTTCGGGAAGCCGTCACTCTGGTAGCGGTGGAGAGCGGCGAGATCGTGGGGTTCCTTGCCCTCCAGCCGCGCCACTTCTACGAACGCGACTTCATTGACTTGGTGTTCGTGGCACCCGGATCGCGGCGACGCGGGGTCGGCCGGACCCTGATGCGGGCCGCCCTTGGCAACGCATCGACTTCAAAGGTGTTCGTGTCGACGAACCAGTCGAACACGCCGATGCGGGAGTTGCTGCGCAGCGAAGGGTGGGAGCAAAGCGGGGTGCTTGCCGGCCTGGACGATGGTGATCCTGAGCACGTGTTCTTCCATGAGCTCCCACCTGACTAGGTGGAACTGTCGCCGTGGCCTGTTGGGGAGTCAGCCGGGCGGGTAGTCGCTGACGTGGGCCGCGCAGTTCGCGGGGCTGCTGTCCGGCTCGGTCGGTGAGAGTGAGCCGAACCTGGTCACCCCGACGCTTCGGAAACTGGATCGGCCGCCAACTCACCGCCGCGCTCCTACCCCAACACCAACAGTGAGGCCGACCGCGATGGCTCGGCCCCTGACCCGGCACGCCTAGCAACCATCCGCAATGATCATCTTCGCCAAAGAGCATGAACACGCCGCTCTGAAGCCGTTGCGGAAGGTGCCGAAGGTCGGATCGTCCCTGACGGATGCAGATGAGCGGCCCATCCCGTCGTAGGATGCGCCTCGTGTTTCCGGCTGGAGCAGAGAAACCGACCATGGTGGTGCATCGGTGGGTCCAACCGTGAGCGAGCCGCAGGCCTTTGACGTCAACGCGCGCGTCGAAGCGCCATTGCATGGCAGCGAGGTTGCCGTCTTGCGTGGTTCGCTGACGTACCAACGCGACACGCTTCGGTGGAAGTGCTCCGGCCTGACCCAGGACCAGCTGGCGCAACCGTACCCGCCGTCCGAGATGACGCTGGGCGGGCTGATGAAGCACCTCGCCCTCGTCGAGTCGCAGTGGTTCGACAACTGGTTCCGAGACGTGGGCTTCGCCAAGCCCTTCGACAACCTCGACTGGGACGCCGACGCCGACTGGGAGTTCCAGTCGGCCCGCGACGACAAGCCGGAGGAGCTGAGAGCGCTTTTCGACGAGGCGGTCCGCCGTTCGGACGCGGTCGTCGACGACGCGCTCGCGCGTGGTGGGCTCAACATGGAGTCGGTACGCACCAGCCCGCACACGGGCGAGACATTCACCCTGCGGTGGATCCTGGTGCACATGATCGAGGAGTACGCGCGCCACAACGGCCACGCCGACTTGATCAGGGAGTCGATCGACGGCTCCACCGGGTGAGTGGCCGTGAACCGTGAGATTGGTTCGTGAACACGAACAACGCACTAAGCCGGTACTGGCAGTCTCTCCCGCAAGCCTCCGCTCTCGCGCCCCGCTAGAGCGCGCATCGCGACCGCGGAACGCGGTGGCAGACGCTGATCGCGGTGAGGGTGACGCAGCTGACGATGGTCGGGGCGCCCACTCGCAGCCCGGTCCCGCGTCCGGGTTCGCTCCATCACCTCGTCTGGGGGTTGTGCGCCATCAGGGACTCGAACCACGAACCCGCTGATTAAGAGTCGGCTGCTCTGCCAATTGAGCTAATGGCGCCGAAGCGTCATGAAGCATATCCCAGACCGGATGCGTCCTAAAATCGAGCGACCATGCTTCGCTGTGCCTCGCCGGCGCGACGGCCGCTCAGGCCAGCATCTCGAGCACCGCATGGGCAGCGTTGTGGCCGCCGAGGCCACTCACCGCGCCACCACGGCGCGCACCGCTCCCGCACAGGAGCACGTTCGGGACGCCGGTGTCGACCCCCCACCGTTGCCCCGCCGTCGCCTGCTCGGCGCCATCGTCGAGCCATGGCCACTGCAGGTCGCCATGGAAGATGTGGCCGCCAGGCATGTTGAGCGCGTGCTCGATGTCCTGAGGGGTCTTGGCCTCCAGGCACGGCCGACCATCGGAGTCGCGGGCGAGGCATTCCCTGATCGGCTCCTCGAGGTGCTGGTCGAGGGCGTCCAGAGCGCTGTCGACAGCTCGATCCACCGTGTCGCGGTCGCCATCCTCGAAGAGTCGCGCGGGTGTGTGCACACCGAAGTAGGTCAACGTCTGGTACCCCTTGGCGGCAAGCTCAGGGCTCAGGATCGACTCGTCGGTGAGCGAGTGGCAGTAGAACTCACCCGGCATCGGGTCCGGCACCCGGCCGGCCGTCGACGTCTCGTACGCCGCCTCGAGCTGGCCATAGTCCTCGGCGACGTGGAGAGTGCCCGCGAAGGCCACGCGCGGGTCGATCCTGGACTTCCAGCGAGGGAGGCGGGACAGGACCAGGTTGATCTTGACCTGACATCCCTCGGGCCGAGGAGTCGCGCTGCTCCGCCCCAGCAGGTCGTCGAGCACGGCGGGTGCGACACCGCTGAGCACGATCCGCGACGAGACCACCTGGGTGTCGCCTTCGTAGTCGTACGTCGCTGTGGCCTCGGTGCCGTCGGCATCGATCGAGCGAACGCT